>NZ_WBKL01000127.1:0-57973 GCF_015714705.1 Nostoc sp. NZL
CCCCTCTGCCTCCTCCCAATCCCCAATTCCTGTATCTCGCTCAATAATCGAGCGGATGATTCAAGGCAATGATCGTCAGTTGACGATGATTAACTCATTGCTAGAAATTAATTCCTGCGAAAAACAGGGTATTGACATCAAACATGAACCTGTGCAACTTAGCACTCTACTGGGAGGAACATTCGTCCAGTTGGAACCCATGTTGACACAAAATCAAGCGACTCTGAAGAACTTGGTTCCCGCCAATTTACCGTTAGTAATGGCAGATGCAACTCGATTGCAGAAAGTTTTGGCACATTTGATAACACATAGCTTGCAAAATAATCCACCAGGATTAAATTTTATTTTGAGTGCCACCGTTGAGGCGGGAATGATTCGCACTCAGATTCAAGATGACGGTGTGGTAATGAGCAAACTAGAGTGCGATCGCCTTTTCGATCTGCATGTCCGCGATCCCCAAGACTGTTGTTCCACAAGCATTGGCTTAAAAATGTATCTTTGTCGAAAAGTTATTAAAGCACATGGCGGCGAAATCGGTGTTATTAGTAACCGTAAGCGCGGGTTAACTTTCTGGTTTACACTACCTCTAGCAACTTCATCCGCTACAAATCGCCCATAAATCACCAAAAAATGAGAGGGTGTTATTTATAGCAATGTTGAGTAAGGGAAACACCCTCAAGGTATGGGCAAAGTTGCTCGGATGCTAATGGCTATTCCGTTTACAACAGTGCAAAGCTGGTGGAGACAAACCTTTTCTGCACCAACAACAGATGAAATCACTACTTTTTACACAGCTTGGCGCAACCGCTTTTTGTGGCAGAGATTGCGTTTATGGTTATGGCTGGCGCTGATTTGTTTGTTGTCTTTTACTTTGAGAGACATTTACGGCTTTTTCTTCCCCTTAAAAGAGTTGGAAAGTCTGCCAGAAGTACTTAGAACTCAACGCCTTGTAATCAATATTGCAATGCTCTTGAGTATACTTGTTTGCTTTGGGCTACATAAAACGAAGTTAGGTCGCGATCGTCCAGATTTATTATTTTTGGGGTCTTCTTGGGCAATTAGTCTAGCATCACAGTTGTTTGCAACCATCAGAGGTTTTGCACTAGCCGACACCATCGGCTGGTCGCTGCTGTTTTTAAGCCAAGCTGTATTAATGCCAGTCTGCTGGATTCTTCACTTGCTATGTCAAGTGGGCGTGCTGTTTTACTACTTTGGTGTAAATACGGTACTTGGGCTAAAAACACTAGTCCCCGAATACCCAGAAATATATAATGTAACGTTCATTTTATACATTTTTTGGTTTTGTGTTATATGTGATATCGGTGTTTATCTGTATGATCGCCTGCAACGTTCTGAATTTTACGCCCGTCAAGAATTGGAATCTGCCTATCAAAAAATCAAGGTTGCAGAAGCTAAATATCGCAGCATTTTTGAAAACGCTGTTGAAGGTATTTTTCAAAGTAGTCCCGATGGACGTTACATTACGGCAAATCCTGCTTTAGCACGAATTTATGGTTACTCCTTAGCGGAGGAGGTAACAGCAAATTCCACTGTTATTGAACAATTGTACGTTGATCCGAACCGTCGGGCAGAATTTGTCCGCCTGATGGAAAAGTATGGCAGCGTTTCTGAGTTTGAGTCCCAAATTTATCGCCGAGACGGGAGTATTGTCTGGATTTCAGAAAAAGCCTACGCAGTGCGTGATGAAAAGGGAAAACTGCTTTACTACGAGGGTTTGATTGAAGATATTACCCAGCGCAAGCAAACTGAAGAAGAACTAAGAGTATTTTTTCATGCAGTTTCCCACGATTTACGTAACCCAGTGCTGGGTACTTTAATGGTGCTGAAAAATTTGCTTGCACGTCCAGAGGAAAATATTTCGATTTCACGCTCAATTTTAGAGCGGATGATTCAAAGTAGCGATCGCCAACTGAACTTAATTAATTCGTTGATGGAAGCTCATGTTAGCGAGGTGCAAGGTGTTGTTTTACAACGTCAAGCAGTACAATTACTGCCAGTTGTCGAAGCTGCGATCGCAGATTTAGAGCCACTGCTAGAGCAAAATCAAGCCAAGCTGACAAATCTGGTATCCGCAGATTTGCCATTAGTGAATGCAGACCCCACGCAACTATGGCGAGTTTTTTCTAACTTAATTGTTAATGCTTTGAAACATAATGCCCCTGGTTTGCTCTTGACAATTAACGCTAACCATGAAGGTGAGATGATTTATTGTACTGTTAGTGATAACGGCGTGGGTATTAGTCAACAACAAAGCGATCGGCTTTTTGAACTTTACTTTCGAGGTGCAAGTATCCGCAATTCTGTAAGTTTGGGATTGGGCTTGTATTTATGTAAGCAAATCATCAATGCTCACGGCGGCGAAATTGGTGTAAACAGTACATTGGATGCAGGGGCAACTTTCTGGTTTACATTGCCTATTAGCTAGCAAGTGAAGTAACTATACCTTCGTAGGGGCAAGGCGTTCTCCAGTTTTGATCATATTTACCAATTTGCAAATCCTAGACTTTGATGGTTTCGTCTCAGCTATCAGTTAAAGCAGTTACCGCTCTGGGAATGGGATACACTTGCAAAATTATTCTCTAATAACTACTTAAATTCAAAAATTCCTGAACTTGATCAGCGATCGCTAATAAAGTATTGATATGGTGTTTTTTTGATAAAGGAATAGCTTCAGCATATCTTGTAACAAGCCAAAGTTGGTAATTTTCAATTACGGCTCCATAGGCAAAACCTGTTGTTTTTCTCACCTCAACTGCTCGAATATCTTGAAGTGGCAAATCCTTTATTTTGGTTTGTAATCCGTGAAATTTGATAGTTACCCTGCCAAAAGCTTTGTTAAAACTACAATCTTTCACTACATGACTTTTCCAAACCTCTTGCAATGCTATATAGAATCCAAATGCTGTTAAGAGTAACAAGAGAGATCCCCACCATTCACCCGAACTAGCAATAACTAAAGCTATTAAAAATACAAATAGGCTAATAAAGAAGAAAACAATAGTATCAAACCAAAAATTTTTAGATGGTTCGTGAATCGTTAAAACATAGTTAGTTTGCTCTAAAATTCTCATTCTTTAAATCTCCTTACTACTGTTGATGTGATTTTTTATCGCCAAATTGTATTAAATTATTTGGTAATTTCATTGCCTGTAATCAGTCGCCTATGTGAGATATATACCTGATATTATCACAGAGTCTGAATAAGGATGGAACGCACCAAGACCGCAATCATATATGACTTTCAGTAAATTAAATTTTTATTTAGTTTTCCAGGCTAAAAACGATGCCTATGTCTTGCGCTGAAGCTTTCCTTTTGCGCGTACCTACCCCTTCGCTAGCAGAACGCTCATTTCAATTAAGCTCTAGCATAATGCTAGCGGCAGTGACAACTGGGTAGTATATCTTAAGTTGAGGCTCAGTCTAAAATGATTCTCTCTTAAGATCCATGAAGTAGCTTATTTAAACAGCTAACTTAAGAAAGTTAGTAAAATTAATTATCATGAAACCCTACTAGACATGTTAGTACATAAAACCTAAAAAACTGAGTAGAAATAATAGAAACATTTATCCTATAGATCACCAATCTATAGATAACAAAAATTTCAGCACATTTCTTCTTTACCTAATATAAAAATGTTATGGTGTATAGCTTTATCTGGAATTTTTCTGTACGAAAAACTATTCTTTTGGTTATTTGGCTGGGATTTGTTACCTATACTATATTGCTAGCCCCAGTTGATCAACCCGACACATGGTCTTTAGGATTGAAGCTTTTAACGCTTCAATGGGGAGAACTTAATGCCATTATTCCAACAATCTTCTGCTTGATGGGTATCTGGCCTATGATCTACGCTTGCCTCATGTTTGCTGATGGCAGAATGCAAAACTTCCGCGCTTGGCCTTATTTTCTCGGCTCAAATTTTACAGGTGTAATTTGTCTTCTACCTTACTTAATTTTTCGTAAATCTAATCAAGCATTCTATGGAAAAAAAGATAAGTGGCTTTCAATTCTTGATCAACGAACAACAGGAGCTTATTTGTTAGTTGCTACTATTGGTTTGTTCGGCTATGCAGTAATCGCTGGAAATTGGGAAGATTATATTCAGCAGTTTTTTCATACACCTTTTGTTCATCTCATCAGTCTCGATTTCTGTCTGATGTGCTTGATATTTCCAATTAGTTTATTATTTGATGATGATATGGCACGCAGAGGAATCAAAGATACGCGTATTTTTTGGGTAGTTGCTCTTTTTCCCTTATTTGGGCCATTAATATATCTGTGTTTACGCCCGTCATTACCAGAAACTTTTTCAAAACAATGTGACGCTACAGTAAATACTCCATGATGATTTAAATATTTAAGGTAAAATCTAATACTATGTCCTAATTTTATCTATCTAATATTTAAGAGAAATCACTTATAATCATCTGTCAAAATTTAGCTTGAAAACTTTGTATTAGTAAATAACCATATTGAGTAAAAACTAGAATTAAATTCTATTCAAGGCTCAATAGGTTTTACATCAACTTCATGATTTTAATTATATTTAATAGGATAAAAATATTTTTTATATGATTGATTCTAAAATATAAATAAAATTTATAAATTATACCTACCATTTGGAGGATTGTTGGTTATGAATTATATCTGCATTTAGATACAAATAAATTGTTAAAATTGATTAGAAATCGTCTTCTGTTTGTTTTATTGTTAATTATATAGTTCTGACTTTTCACGGCATGTGGAAAAAGTCATTTTGAGAGTTTCTCAAGCCCTGATTTTTCTTTAGCTGGTAAAAGTCACAGAAAGTTAGAATAAAATGTCATTTATGGAACCTTCTGGAACTCTTGCTGGTTTAGATATTCTGGTAGTTGAGGATGATAATGATACTCGCTGTTTCATCACTACTGTGTTGGAAATGGATGGAGCAAAAGTTATAGCAGTAATATCAGCAGATGCGGCACGCCAAGTATTATCCGAATTGCAACCCGATGTTTTAATTTCTGATATCGGGTTGCCTGGGGAAGATGGCTACACTTTCATCCGTAAAATTCGTGCGCTCAACCCAAAGAATGGTGGGCGAGTCCCGGCTATTGCTTTAACAGCCTATGCTGATAGTGAGGATCGTATCCGTGCTTTGGAAGGTGGCTTTGATACTCATGTATCGAAACCAGTTGATCCTGAAGAACTAGTTGAGATAGTCGCTAGTTTGGTGGCTTCTTGTAATTGGTAACGATGAAGCTTGTTAGATTTGGCTTTCGTGTTCATAGTCAAACTGGGAGTCGATTAGTAGAAGTAAAATTTACTATTTTTCTCCATTCGTAAAACAACGCCATTTTAAGACAGATACAGCAGTTTCCTTTTGCATGAAGTATAAAATTAAAGCTTTGGAGGCAGCAGAAAAAAACTACTTGTATCTGCTGATTTCCAGTTTGCATTTTGTACTTAACTTATTTGTAAACAGCTGTATTTAATTTGATACTTTTTAAGACTTCTCTAATTCAAGTTTTTTTCTGAAGTTTCCCTAATATCTCTATGCCATCGTCCATCTTCACCCAGTCCAGGAATTTCATTTTGGTAAAAAGCTTTTAAGAACTTATCCTACTAATCAAATTCTGTGAATCCAGATATGAACAGTAGCAAGGTTAATGAATTCATCAAAAAGTATATTTTGATGTTCCCGACAAACAAGTGAGCGAGTACTCAAACAGGAAGTTGTCATAGTATATCGCGTCAGTATCCCCAAAAACCCCAAATCATCGCCCTTTTGAGGTGGCGGAAGCTGATTCCGCAGTATTAGGATGGGCTATGTTGGTGGATGATTTTTTTGTTTAGCGATCGCTCACATACTATTATAAAATAATACCTTGTCAAATGCGTATGCGTAGCCAGCCGTAGGCATCTCTTTTGACTTTCGGTTAAAATAGCAACAATGTAAATATTAAAACAATGGCTGCAAACAGAATCAGGGTTGCTAAAGATAAGGCTGAGTTGGTGAAATCTCTAGTCGCATCAAAAGACACAACTGGGCCTTTTCAGACTTATGTAGAAGTTATGGTGTTTGCAGCAGCATTGGGCGTTAAATATAAAAAACGTGTTCCTTTGGGGGAAACCACAAAAAGAGAACCATCTCCAATTCCACAAGAAAATTTTGCTTCATTGGGATATGACCTAATCATTAAATTATTAGGAGTGAATGAAACTCAAGATATCAACATACTCTCATCTAGAGAAGAACAAGATGAAGATAAACGTACTCAAATATTTGAAGAGTATGCTAATGCAGGACTGGAAATTTTACAAAACGAGTTGCGGGGTTCTGTTGACTACTCAGAGCGACTTCTATTAGTTCTGATTTCTGAAAGAGGAACAAAAGAACAGCTAGAAGAAGAATTTGACCTCAGTAAATTCTTAAAATGATTTTTTCGCTTGCTTAATTAAGTAATTAAATATGAAAAATATAGCATATTATTGTCAAAGGCTTGCTGAATTAAATGTGAGTAATAGCCGTAAGCGTGGTAACGCTCAATATAAACCAATATTACTTTTATCTGTAATTGATTTGATTGCGCGAGGTATCATTACTACTAATGAGATTCTAGTTTCAGACGAATTAATTCAAACCTTTGAGAGGTATTGGAATGTAATCGGTTCTCCGTCTTACAAAGGTGGTTTACACTATCCTTTCTTGCATATGCAAAATGAGGGTTTTTGGGACTTAAAATTTAAGCCTGAATTTAATGGGTTACAGCCAAAAACAATTAACAAGCTAAAGGAGGCTGTTGAATACGCATATCTAGACAGTGAATTGTTTAAATTTTTGCAAGATGACTTTTACAGAAAAGAACTAATTGATGCACTTGTGGCAGCTTTCTTTTCTGATAATGAAGATGATATAGAAGCTATTTTCCAAATAAATCAAACTTTTCAAGATGACGCGGTAGAGATAGAAAAATTAATTGAAACAGGAAATTTAGAGACTATCCAAGATGGGGCTTAAAACGAGCAGTTATTAGAAATGCTTTTTTTAGAAAAGCGATTGTACACGTTTATAATTACAGATGTGCATTTTGTGGACTAAAAGTAACTAAAAAACTAAATCAAAATATTGTGGATGGCGCACACATTAAGCCATTTTCACAGTTTTATGATAATAAAATTCATAATGGAATAGCACTTTGCAAAAATCATCATTGGGCATTTGATAGAGGTTGGTTTGCTATAGATGAGCAATACAAAATTATAGTTAGCAATGATTTGGAAGAAGTATCTCCCCATACTAAACCTATGAAATATTTTGATGGTAAAACAATACTTCTACCAAATACAGAGCAACATTATCCAGAACTGGAAGCGCTTCAATGGCATCGCCAAAATATATTTCAAGCATAATTACAGGATAGGTGGAAGTCCTACCGCTTTCGGTTCAACAAACTTACCATCAAAACCTATAGTTTTATCTTCCACAGTTCTAGCATCCGCCAAAGCCTTACGAAGTTCAGCACGTTCCATTTGTTCCTGAATTCCACCCAGGATGTAAACCAATAACTTCGCCGCCAAATCTCGTCCAGCAACCTGCACCCGCTTTTTATTTGGGTCGTACAAAACCCCATACCAGAGAG
The DNA here is from genome assembly GCF_015714705.1 of Nostoc sp. NZL. Classification (NCBI taxonomy): domain Bacteria; kingdom Bacillati; phylum Cyanobacteriota; class Cyanophyceae; order Nostocales; family Nostocaceae; genus Nostoc; species Nostoc sp. NZL. The sequence continues at coordinate 7,645 of NZ_WBKL01000127.1, forward strand.
ATTGGGGATATTCCATACCACTAAAACCGCCTTGCTGGTCAAACTTCCGCAGTTTCTTAAAAATATCTGCTAGGGAAAAACCTTTTTTAAAAACCAAAATTCCCAAAGCTTGCGCTAATGCAACTTGAGCAACCGGACGGAAAAGCATATTTCCTTCACCTCCATCCTTTTCAAAGCTGAAGCGCCGTAAAGCTGGTGTATCCTCGTGTTCTAAAATTTTATAACTGGAAAGACTAGCCAAAGAATCAAATAGCTTTTTAAATTCCTCAATTCCCTGCTCAAGTTCTTCATCCTCTGGACGCATGGGAATTAGGCCTTTTTCCAAGGGTTTCCAGTGAGGGAACTTTTGAGCCAAATATCGCTCAGACATATCTTGCAGAGCTTGCAAAGTCGTCAAAACGGTAGAATTGGAGGCTACTGTTGCACTATTCCAATTAACGCGGGGATTGCGCTCTTGCCGTTGTTCTAATAGTGGATGTGTAACTGCAATTTTTCTAGCAACGATCGCAAAACCATCATCTTCATTCAACTGTGTTAGTTGCCCTTTAGTCAAGGGTGCAGCCATCAGGTTGACATGAACAAAAATCGATCTTACCCTCCGCCTCGCCTGGGTGCGAGTTTCCCCGGCCGCTACCGCACAGATGAACTCAATACCAATTTTTTCTTTAGGTAAATTTTGCAAGTAAGCAAGGTCTACTTGGTATTTTTCTATCAAATCATTTACTGTAATAAAACTGTCATCAGCACCTTTATCTTTTTTATAGCGCTGGAGTTTACGAGTTTTAATTAACTCCATCAATCCCTGTACACCCATTAATCGGTGTTGACCATCTAGTGCATAAATAGTTACATCATCCTCAGAAATATTTAGTAGACCTACTTTAGCGTCTTTATCTAAGGGTATAAAATCAGTAGTAGACTTTGTGGCGCGTCCTTCGCTATCCCAGTCAGCAGCTTTGGGATTATCCACCCACGGTTGATTAATTACTACTAGCACTGGCGGAAACTTGTGATTTTGTCGAGCTGCTAAATACTGCACTAGCGGCGCTTGACGTGACCAATCAAGGGGACGCTGCTGAATTTCATCAATACTATCTGCGTCAATCTCGACATTATCAGTCTCTGGATTATACTTTTTTTGAAACAGAGGTAAGCCAGAGGCGAAGTGAACCCGACCTGCAAACCATTCCAAGGTAACAGAACTAACATAAGCCTCCGTACCACCCATCTCGGTTTTTTGAACGAGAATCTGATCTTTTCTTCCTAAAAACTTCTCCAGGAGTAAAGCTAGTACCTGTTTTTCCTTGTTTTCTCGTTCCAGGTACTCTCTAGCGATGTCAGCCGTTGGGTCAGATGCACTATCTTTCATGTTAAATTTTAAAAACAGAATAAGATTATGTCGTTTAATTATCCAAAAAATTGGATATTAGTAGTAAAGTTTTTAAAAACTTTTCTTAAACCCACGGAGGTGGGTTTTGTCTGTATAGCCGCGAATTCTATTCGCCGGGATATCCGGAATATTACGCCAGCGTTTCCAGAGAGAAGGAGAAATGACTACAGCACAACAAGCAGAAAATAAAAACCAGCAAACACGTACTGTAGCAGAGTTAGTGGACTACATCCAAGCTCTCACCATTGAAATTCAAGAATTGTATTGTTTGGATGAGATACCTTGGGTAGTGGGCTATTCGGGTGGCAAAGATAGTACTGCTACCTTACAGCTTATCTGGAATGCGATCGCAGCACTAGCAGTTGAAAAGCGAAAAAAGACTATTCATGTTATTACAACTGACACACTAGTAGAAAACCCTGTAGTCTCTGTTTGGGTACGCAAATCCTTAGAAAGGATGAAGATTGCTGCTCAAGAACAGAAAATGCCCATTGAACCCCATTTATTACACCCAGAAATCAAAGAGACATTCTGGGTAAGTTTGATTGGTAAAGGTTATCCAACGCCGCGAGGAAAATTTCGTTGGTGTACAGACCGTCTAAAAATTCATCCTTCTAACCACTTTATTCGTGATGTGGTTAGAGTAAATGGGGAAGTTATTCTTGTTTTAGGTACGCGTAAGGCTGAAAGTGTCAAACGTGCTATCTCAATGGAAAAACATCAAGCAGGTAGCCTAAAAGATCGCCTCATTTCTGATTCAAGTTCACCGACATCTCTGCTTTACCATAGTGCAAGCTTGCCTAATTCTTTAATTTATAGCCCTATTGAAGATTGGCGTACTGATGAAGTTTGGATTTACCTAAATCAGTGGCAAAACCCTTGGGAATATAGCAACAAAGATTTGTTCACCATGTATCGAGGTGCTACAGCAGATAATGAATGTCCTCTAGTTGTCGATACTTCTACTGCTAGTTGTGGTGATTCTCGATTTGGCTGTTGGGTTTGCACAATTGTTAGTAAAGATAAATCAATGGAGGCAATGATTCAAAATGATGAAGAAAAAGAATGGATGCAGCCTCTATTAGATATCCGTAATGAATTAGATAATAGAGATGACCGCGATAAAAGAGACTTCCGTCGCATCTGGGGAGAAGTCCAACTTTTTGAACGTCATGTAGATGGCGAAACCTCTATTGAACCAATTCACGGCCCCTATACCAAATATTGGCGGGAACATTGGCTCAGACGATTATTAGAAGCACAAACAAAAACCCGTCAGACAGCGCCAGAAAGTATGCGCGATATCACCCTAATTACTCTCGAAGAAATGAGCGAAATCCGCCGCATTTGGCTAGAAGAAAAACACGAATTTGATGATAGCTTACCTCGGATTTATCAAGAAGTGACAGGCGAAGAATTTCAAGACCCTCGTCCTGGTGCTGACTATAGCCTACTAGGGCGTGATGAATGGATAGTATTAGAAGAAATCTGTGAAGGTGACGCGATGCACTTGGAACTCATGGCGAAATTGTTAGACACAGAACGCCAGTATCGCAAAAAGACTCGTCGCATAGGGATATACGAAACCTTAGAAAAATGTTTTAATACGAGTTCCCGTTCTCCAGAAGATGCGATTAAAAATGCTCGTTTGAAACGCGAATTAAGCGAAGCAGTTAGTCAAGGTGACGTTGCAAAAGTTAAGCAGATGACTTTGGGCGATGTTGCAGCAATCAATGAAGTCGATGAAGGTAAAAGTGATGAACAGGTAACTTGGGCAAGTATGAAATTTAAAAAGGAAAACTCAGAATAATAGAAGACGGGAGTCAACCAAACTACTTAAAGAACGCTTGACAAAGTTGGGTTATCTTAAAACAAGCGAGGTTCTATGATTCAAGCCATACACAAATTAGTAACTTTTGAAGATTTTGCAGCTTGGCGGCCTGAGGGTGGGAGATACGAATTACATGATGGCGTGATTGTTGAAATGGCACAACCAGTTGGAGATCATGAGGATATTGTTGGTTTTTTGGCGCTAAATATATCTATCGAAATTGGGCGACAAAAACTTCCTTACTTCATTCCAAAAACTGTATTAGTCAAGCCATTTGAAGTGGAATCAGCTTATTCACCAGACATCTTAATAATCAATAGACCAAATTTAGTGAATGAGCCTTTATGGAAAAAAGAATCAACTGTATCTCAAGCTACATCTATTCCCTTAGTTATTGAAGTTGTTAGTACTAATTGGCGAGATGATTACTACAAAAAATTAGCTGATTATGAGGCTATAGGTATTCCCGAATATTGGATTATAGATTATGCGGCTATAGGTGCTAGGAAGTTTATTGGCAATCCTAAGCTGCCTACTATATCGATTTATCAATTAATTGATGGTGAGTACCAAGTTACTCAATTTAAAGGCGATAGCCATATTGTCTCGCCTACTTTTCCAGAATTGAATTTAACCGCCGAACAGATTTTTCAAGCTGGAGGTGTGCAAATCTAGCCACGCTTACCAACACCGAGACAGATACAATCGCATTTCTTAACAGTTAGTGATGGTATTATCTATATTTCATAGACAATATTTTTTATCAATGCGTCAGACAAAACCATCTAATTAATTTTATCTGATTCCTTTTATCACAAACTTTCTGCTTCTGCGATCGCTGTCGAACTCATGTTAATCTTAAAAATCAATGATATTTCTTGAACTCGTATTACAAAACTTCGGCCCCTACAGTGGGAAACAGGTAATCAATCTTAACCCAAAAATTGATGAGGAAAGCTCACACCCAATTATCTTATTAGGTGGTATGAATGGCGGTGGAAAAACTACGTTCATGGATGCCATTCGTCTCGCCCTTTATGGCCACCGTGCCCAATGTTCTACCCGTGGTAATTTAAGTTATAGCGATTTTCTCAATCAATGTGTTAACAGCAAAACAGAGCCAGTTGTAGATACCCGAATTGAATTACTTTTTGAACATATCGAAAATGATAAACCAATAAAATACCGTGTTGTCCGTAGTTGGACAAAAAATCCTAAAGACGGTAAAGATACGTTAGGTATTTTAGGTGACAGTGATACATGGCCTGATGCTTTAGCTAATATATGGGATGAATATATTGAAAATCTTTTGCCATTAGGTATTTCTAACTTATTTCTCTTTGATGGTGAACAAGTTAAAGAACTTGCAGAACAAGAAACACCACCACCAGTTGTAGTAGATGCAATTCGTGGACTTTTAGGGTTAGAGTTAGCAGATCGTTTAGCAGTTGATTTAGATATCTTAGTTAACCGTAAACTTAAAGAAGTCGGTAATAGTAAAGATTTAGCCAACCTAGAGGAAATTGAAACTAGGTTAACCCAACAGCAAGAAGATTATCAAACAACAGGAGAAAAGGTAGAAACTCTCAAAAATCAGGTAGAAGAGTTAGAACAAAAGCAGCAAGAAGCCTTTGATAAATTTATTTCTGAAGGTGGGAAGATTGCAGCAGAACGCAATCAACTAGAATTAAAACAGGATACAAAAACTGCGGAAATTGAACAAGTACGTCAATTAATGTGTGAATTAGCAGCTGATGTTTTACCTCTAGCATTAATTCCCAATCTGCTTACTCAGGCGCAAGCACAGGGAGAAAAAGAATTTCGCCATCAACAGGTACAAATTTCTAAAGATTTGCTACTTGAACGAGATCAACGTTTACTGACTTGGCTAAATCAAGTAGAAATTTCACCGATACAAGTTGAAAAAATCCAATCATTTTTAATCCAAGATGTAGATAGTTTATATACAAAGACTATACAGATAGAAGCACCTTGGTTATTAGCTGATGATGAAACTTTAAGTCAACTAGATAATGTCATATATCACTTGCAAAATTCTAAACTTTCTGCAAAAGAAAAACTAACTATTCTCAAAAATAAAGAAGAAGAAATTCACACTTTGGAAAGACAAGTGCAAACAGCAGCAGCACCAGAAGATTATACAAAGCTGCGTAAGTCACTAGAAGCTGCACAAAACCAAGTCGCTGAAGCTAAAGCAAATTATGAAACAATCCGCCGTCGTCTAGCTGAATTAGAAACTATTATTGCCAAATCAAAAAAACAATTAAGTGAATATACAGTAGAAAATATTAAAAATACTAATAATAAACATATTATTTCATCGGTAGCAAAAGTTCAAGATACACTCAAAATTTTTCGTGAAAAATTAACCTTGCGAAAACTCAATAAATTAGAGGAAGAAGTTAAAAATTGCTTCCTTTATCTCCTGCATAAATCAGATTTAGTGCATCGTATCACCATTGATACCAAAACTTTTAGCCTTTCGCTTTACGATTTAAATGGTAAACCTGTCCCTAAACATCGCCTCTCTGCTGGCGAAAAACAACTACTTGCGATCGCATTCCTCTGGGGTTTAGCAAAAGTCTCTGGACACCGCCTCCCAGTAGCAATCGATACCCCGCTAGGGAGACTAGACTCCTCTCACCGCAGTAACTTAGTTGAACGTTACTTTCCATCTGCTAGCCATCAAGTAATTTTGTTATCTACGGATACTGAGATTGGGAAGAAAGAAGTGGAAACACTGCGAGAAAACGAAGCGATCGCACGCGAATACCTCCTCAAATACGACTCCACTACCCGCCAAACTACTATACAACCAGGCTACTTTTGGTAATTCGTAATTCGTAATTCGTAATTCGTAATTATTGACCTTTAAGTCGTTTGGTGGAAGCAACTAGAATTTTGCCAATTTCATTTGCCTCTTGGAGAAGTAGTTGAAATTTGTGTCTATCCACTAGTTCGGATTCAATTAATATTTCCAACCAGTATTGTGTTTCTCTGGCTTCTTTCAAAGCAATTTCTAATTTATTGATAAAATCTTTATTAGATTGGGCAGACTGTGCTTCTCGAACATTTGCACCAATAGAAGTACCGGAACGAAGTAATTGTTTAGAGAGAATTCGATAAACTCCAGGTTTCTCATCTAAAAACCAACAAGCTTTAACAATTCTTACCGCAAAACTTCTTGTCCGGTCAGTAATGCTACTATTAGTTACCATATTTGTCTTTTAAATCATAATATCTATGTTTCCCCATCTAAAAGAAAAACTAGAATCTCAATCTAAATAAATTACGAATTACGAATTACGAATTACGAATTATTATGGAATCCCCAATCGAAAGAATAAAACTCTCCCAAACAGCCAAAGACCAACTTACCAAACTTAAGCGCAGCACAAAAATCGACCAATGGAATATCCTATGCCGTTGGGCGTTTTGTCGTTCCCTCGCAGAAGCAACCGCACCTTCCCCCGTCCCAATTCCCCAAGATAGCAACGTCGAAATGACTTGGCGCGTCTTTGGCGGCGAAATGTCCGATATACTCCTTCTCGCCCTCAAGCAACGTTGTCATAATGACGGTTATCCCACCGATAAAGAAACCCTCGCCACCCAATTCCGCTTACATTTGCATCGCGGTATTGGTTACTTAGCAGGCGATCCAAATATCAAGAAAATTGAAGATTTAATTGAACTGGCTGTTAAACCTTGAAAGAATATTAGCTGCTAACTGTCTTAATTACGAATTACGTTAGCGTAGCGTTAGCGAGTATTCGAGCGTCATTACGAATTACGAATTAGTATTATGCCTGAAGCGCTAGAAATCGAGCGTCATAAAGCTGCGATCGCTCGCACTGACATATCTCGCCCCGTGCGATTGGCAATAGAATCGGCAATTCTGAATCCAGACACCACTTTTTTTGACTACGGTTGCGGCTATGGTGGTGATGTCCAGCGAGTAAAAAACTTAGGCTACACCAGTGCAGGCTGGGATCCTTACTACTATCCTGATGTACCACGCACTCCCGCCGATGTGGTCAACTTGGGTTATGTCCTCAACGTTATTGAAGACTCAGAAGAACGCCGTCAAAGTTTGATCCAAGCCTGGAAACTCACTGGGAAAGTTTTAATTGTCGCTGCTCAAATCCTGATTAATGCTCCCAGCAAAACCCAACTTGCTTACAATGATGGCATTGTGACGCGCCGCAATACTTTTCAGAAATATTACGAACAACAAGAACTCAAAACTTATATTGATGAGGTGCTAAATGTAGATGCAGTACCGATCGCACTAGGCGTTTACTTTGTTTTTCGAGATGAAGCTGAAAAAGAAAGTTACAAAGCTATCCGCTTCTTTTCTGCGACTTCTACACCGCGAGTCCGTATCCCCACCAAGCGGTTTGAAGACTATCAAGAACAGCTGCAACCATTAATGGCTTTTTTTACCAAGCGCGGTAGACTACCTGTGAAAGGCGAATTGGAAAATGAACAGGAATTACTGAGCGAATTTGGTAACTTCCGCCGTGCCTTTGGTGTAATTTTACAAGCTACTGATGAGGCTGAATGGGATGCGATCGCTTATCGTCGTTCTCTCGATATTCAAGTTTATCTCGCCCTGACCCACTTTGATAAACGCCCTGCATGGCAAAAGCTAGCGCCAGAAATGCGTCACGATATCAAAGCCTTTTTTAGTAGCTACGAGGAAGCTTGTCAAGTAGCCGACCAAAAGCTTTTCAGCTTAGGTAAACCTGGGGTAATTCAAACTGCGTGCGAAAAAAGCAAAATTGGTAAACACACGCGCGGTGCCCTTTACGTGCATGTTTCGGCACTTGCAGCACTTGATCCCGTGCTACGAATCTGTGAAGGTTGCGCTAGCCGTACCATTGGGCGTGTCGATGAAGCCACATTAATCAAATATCACACTGATAAGCCGCAAATATCTTATCTGTCTTACCCCGAATTCGACACCGATCCCCACCCGGCGTTAAAAGCCAGCATAGGTATTGATTTAAAAACCCTATTCGTCACTCACCGAGACTACGAAACTAGGGCAAATCCGCCGATTTTGCACCGTAAAGAAACATTTGTTGCCAGCAACTACCCTGGTTACGAAGAATTTGCTAAACTCACTCAACAAGAACAAGAATTAGGATTGCTCAAGGACAAAAGCGCCATCGGTACGCGTGAAGGTTGGGAAAAATGCCTCGCCGCACACAGAGTAGAAATCAGGGGACATCAAGTTTATACAATTCAAGAAAGTTAAGAAAACGCTGACGCTATAAGGTTATCCTGAATTTGTATTTAACCCAAGTAAATCTTGGTAGTTTGTCATGTTTGCGGAAAATCACACAGCAGCTATGGTAAGTTTCGATCCTTGATAGGGATTACTTTGGAACTGCTGCCACTCGGATAATCCAAACCCTTATAGGTACTAATTACATGATATACTTTTGCATTTCCTCGCCGTATTTTATTGATCTTTCCTCAAAAGAGGCAAAAAGTTGAAAATATGAGGAAAATTAAATCGCTACTAGAAGTTTTCGGTAGTCGCAAGATGGCGGCTTTATTATTTTTAGGTTTTTCATCGGGTTTACCGTTATTGTTAATCGGTAATACCTTAAAGGCTTGGATGACCGTAGAGAAGGTAGATTTAGCCGCTATTGGTTGGTTTAGCCTCGCTAGTTTACCTTATTCATTGAAGTTTCTGTGGTCGCCGTTGCTGGACAGGTTCACCCTACCAATTTTGGGACGACGAAGGGGTTGGTTAATTTTGACTCAGATTGCTTTGATCATAGCGATCGCAGTCATGGGTTTTCAACAACCAAAACAAGCATTACAGTTGCTAGCCATCAATGCTATAGTTATTGCTTTTATCAGTGCGACTCAAGATATCGCCGTTGATGCTTACCGCACCGACGTTTTAGAAAAACTAGAAATGGGGGCTGGTGCAGCCGTTTTTATCTTAGGTTATCGAATTGCCTTGTTAGTCGCAGGTGCTTTAGCCTTGATACTTGCTGACAATCTACCTTGGTCATCGGTTTACTTGTTTATGGCAGGGACGATGGTAATTGGTATTTTTGCCACCTTGCTCGCACCGGAACCCAAGGAAATTAGCCCTCCAGCTTCTCTAAGTGATGCTGTAATCTTGCCTTTTAAGGAATTTTTTCAGCGTCAGAGCATCATCCAAGGTATTCTAATGCTTGCATTCATTACCTTATATAAGCTAGGTGATGCTTTGTTGAGCAATATGACCACGCCTTTTTTGCTGCAAACGGGTTTTACCAAAACCGATATTGGGACAATTCAAGTAGGGATGGGATTAATTGCTACGATTGTCGGCGCTTTAACCGGTGGATCAATTTTGAGTGCTATTGGCATCAATCGATCACTTTGGGTTTTTGGTATTCTACAAGCAGTAAGTAATTTAGCTTACTTTTTCCTAGCATACATCGGTAAAAACTACCAAGCTATGGTACTTGCCATCAATATAGAACAATTTTGTGGTGGATTGGGGACAGCAGCCTTTGTTGCCTTTTTGATGAGTCTTTGTAACCAGCGGTTTTCCGCAACTCAATATGCTTTGTTATCCAGCTTGATGGCTGTCAGCCGCGATATTCTAGCGGCCCCTGGAGGCGCGATCGCCCAAAGTACGGGTTGGCCTATATTTTTCTTAATTACCATCGCCGCTGCTGTCCCAGGACTACTCCTATTACCAGTATTTGCCCCCTGGAACCCTCAGCCAGTGGCAGTATCCAGACCAGGACTTGAGGACGAAGAAGAGGATATATGGGGAATCAAGTAGTTATTGCTGTCGGCACATTCATCCTCTTACTCACCGGTTTATTACTTGGCTATGTTCTCTCACAGTTAGTTTTGGGATTTCTACCATTTAACCTCCTAACTTTTTTCGGAACACTCAGCCTAATTTTAATTTTTGGTACACTTTATTACGTTTTATTTTGGCAGTTGCGAAGAGATCAGTCCCGCCCATCAACTCCATCAACCATAAATCAAGGGATACCAAACCAAGTAGACGATGGTGTATCTGATAGCTATCTCAAAAACAGGCTAATCGCGAAGTTATCCGGTGATGTTGCTGCTGCTGAACGGTTAATTGAACAGGCAAAGGAGACTTATCCTGGGATGCCGGAGAATTGGTATTGTGAGAGAGTGCTCGATGACTTGGAGCGCGATCGCCAATAAATACTGTAAAAGCACGGAAATCGAGAATGGGGTAAATAATCAATGCCCCATTCTCCATTCTTCTGTACAGAAAATCGCTAAAATAAATCAAGAATACTTCACAAATCTTCAGCTAGGCTCTCATAAAATTTCCTAGCTCTCCCTGCAATTAAAATATGGCTATTTTTCGTCAGTATATCGCCCCCTTGCTTGTAGTTTTGGTATTTGTCTTTGCCCTAGTGGCAGTCAGCGCCCGCATCTTTTTACCCTCTGATATGGCAGCACCCGCACCAATAGAAGAAGTGGGGGTAAGTTCTCAACCCACTCCTGCTAATTTGCCACCAGCAGCACAAAACTCAGCTAGCTAAGTTAATAAACGTCAGAAGTGTCTGAGCAACTACTACCGGGGTATATTATTCGCCGTGGTTCCACATTGGATCGGGCGCTGCTGCTTAAGTTCATGCAGCGAACTTACGAGGATCTTTTTCCCAATGAGGATTTTTCTCACCTAGAACAAACAGTTAAACAATACTTTTCCAGCGATACGCCCTTGTGGTGGGTAGAAGAGGAGGGGGAGCAGGGAGCAGGGAGCAGGGAGCAAGGGGAAAATTCCTCTCCTCTGCACCCTTCCCCCTGCCCCTCTGCCTCTTCCCCATGCTCCATTCCCAATGCCCAATTCCCAATGCCCAATTCCCCCATCGCCTGCCTTTGGGTGGGCAATGCCATAGATCAAGTGCATGGTAACCGTCATGCTCACATCTTTATCCTCTACGTTTTGCCAGAACATCGGCGGCGTGGTATTGGTACAGCCTTGATGCAATATGTAGAAAATTGGGCTATTCAAAGAGGCGATCGCCAGATTGGACTACAAGTTTTTCAATCAAACAAACCCGCATTAAATCTTTACAATCAGTTAGGTTATCAAACCCAATCCCTGTGGATGGTAAAATTCCTGAGTGCAGAAAAATAAACTATTAAGATAGCAGTAACATACTTTAGCGTCTGAGTTATTGCGATTCTCGTTTGGATAAAACTCAACGAGGGGAAAGGAAAGTGTATAATTACGCAACTAATACTTATAAAGCTTTAACTTATTGGCGCGGGGGATTATGTGTTAATCCCGAAAAGGGATTGAAATGAAATTATGTATGACGAAGACGATCTAAGCCTACTCGACATTGAGGAGGAGCTAGAAAGCCCCCTAGATAAAATAGAGCCACTAACTGCCGAATCAGTTGTGGCAAAGCCAGATCCAGAAGTGATGCTAGCCCTCCTGGAAAATCCCCAGCCTCAGCAAAGAATGTTAGCAGCGCGTGCTTTTTGTGATATAGAAGATGCGCGTGCTGTCCCCCATCTGATTCGCCTGTTAAGTGATACCTGTCCCTTAGTTCGGGTGAGTGCAGCATACGGCCTCGGACGCAATCCTAGTTCAGAGGCAGTGAGTCCATTAATTGCTCAACTAAACAGTGATTGGAATGGCTATGTGCGTAAAGGCGTTGTTTGGGCTTTAGGAAACTGTCGCGATCGCCGTTCTTTACCCCCCCTGGCAGATGCCCTAAGAACTGATATTTCCGCAGTGCGTTTGTGGGCTGCTAGCGCCTTGGCACAGATGGCAGAAGTGGGTTATGAAGCAGTTATCGGGGCAATACCGCCATTAATTGAAGCCTTAGTCAAAGATCCAGTGGCAGCAGTGCGGAGCAACAGTGCTTGGGCCATTGGTCAACTGTGCCGCGAATTGCCTTCTAATGTAGTTTATGCCACAGCGATCGATGCCCTAATTCAAGCCTTTGCTGAAGACCAAGATTTAGGAGTCCGGGAAGATGCTAAAGCCTCACTGTTAGGAGTAGGTGATCCCCGTGGTTTACAGCTGATTGAAACCCTGGAACAAGAAGGGTGGTTTTGATTTGGGCATTGGGAATAGTTATTCTCCTTGTCCCCTCTAGCCTTTACTGACCCTCAGTTACAGGTTTCACCAAATTTAAGTCATAAGGACGCTCAGTATCATCTTCGCCCAAATACTCACCATTTTGAATTTCCAGAATCACTAGCGGAATATGTCCTGGATTTTCTACCTTATGTAGGGTTGCTGCGGGAACATAAGTTGATTCGTTTCGATTCAGTAATATTTCTGCATCACCACATGTCACCTTTGCTACACCTGAGACTACAACCCAATGTTCATTACGGTGATAATGGATTTGCGGTTTAATACCATGCCTGGGCTTGATTTCAACACGGCTAATTCTATAGGTTTCTCCCTCCTCGATCACTTCCACCTCACCCCAATATCGTGTACCTGAATGTGGAGGCAATTCGTTGATATTCGACTGAGTATTATTTTCATTCTGAGGCATAATTAATTTCTCAACCAGATGATTATCAGTATTTTTAAGTAATCTAGCGTAAACACCATAAATCTGAGGATGGAAATGGTAGCAATATCTCTATTGATGACAAGTGCTCTAACTTGACCCCTGGTAGTGGATTCCATCCCTGAATTTCTGAATTATGAATTATTCACTCCCCCGTATACTGAATCCGATAAATCCGATTATTGGCTTCTTCTGTTAGTAGTAAACTACCATCTGGTAACACGAGTAAACCTACAGGTCGTCCCCAAGTGGTTGGTACAGAGGGATTTAGCAAAAATCCTGTGAGAAAGTCTTCGTAATAGCCTTGTGATCGCCCCTTAGCATCGAAGGGAACAAATACAATTTTATAACCAGTGCCGCGATCGCGATTCCAAGAACCACGAAAAGCAGCAAAAGCACCATTCCGGTATTTTTCTGGAAACGTTTTACCATCATAAAATTGCAAACCCAATGCTGCTGAATGCGCCTGGAACAGCACATCTGGCGTTTGGGTACGGGCTACTAAGTCGGGGCGTTTACTTTTGCCATCCGTCTTTTGCCGCGGATCTAGGTTGTTTGGTGTCAGGTAAGCATAAGGCCAACCATAAAATGCCCCCTGTTTAACGCGTGTCAGATAGTCTGGAACCAACTCATCACCGATTCCATCGCGTTCGTTGACAGTTGTATAAAGTTCCTTAGTTACAGGATGAAAGTCTAAACCAACAGGGTTACGCAAGCCGGAAGCAAAAGTTTGCTGCTGGGAGCCATCTAAATTCATCACCTGTATCGAAGCGCGTGGTAAAGGTTCTTCATCCACATTGGTTCCTGAACCAACTGAAACATATAATTTATTGCCATCAGGCGAGACAACGACATTGCGCGTCCAATGATTGTTATAACCTTGAGCAGGCAAGTCGGCGATTTTTTCCCCTTTACCTGTAATCTGATTTTGACCTTGGCTATAGGGAAAACGTACCACAGCATCTGTGTTTCCTAGAAAAAAGGAATTACCTTCAAAAGCCATACCAAAGGGTCTATTGAGTCCGTTGTCCCCAGTAGCAAAGGTTTCTCGAACATCGGCTACGCCGTCGCCATTGCTATCACGCAACAGACGAATCCGATTTCGCCCGGTTTCAGTCACTAGTACATCACCACTGGGGGTTAAAGCTAGCCAGCGCGGAGCATCTAAATCTTCGGCAAAGACGTTAACTGTAAAGCCTGGTGGTACGCGCAGCACCGGATTTTGCGGGATGGGCACAACCTCAGGTCGTTTGGAGGCGCTTTCTGTTGCGAAGGGTGCTGGTAAATTCTTCAGATTGATTCGGATAGGTGTGGGTGAAAGTGCTTCAGTTCGGACAATATTTTTTGGTTGTGTAGGATTCTGTGTTAGTTGAGCAGAAGGTACAGATGTTTGTGGTGTGGGATTATCTGAAGAAGCGCGAGTCTGGTTACAGGCTGCTGCCAAGGTCAGTAAAAAAACTGGCAGCAAGAAACGCGCGAGAACTTTCATGGTGGTAGACACTATACACAATTTTTCTACTCTAGACTTAAGAATTAATAATTGTCGCCAGTCTAAAGTTTGATTTTTATTGGTTAGTCAACCTACCAAGGTACCGACGACTAAAGACTAATGACCGAAGAAAGGCAGAGGGCAGTTCTTGCTGGAGGCAGGAGGTTATAGAAAATAATTCTTCCCTCTGCTAAGAGGGTTTCAGAGCAAGTAAATTTATTTATGAACAAAGGTAAAAAATGTATTTTGAGACGCTTAGCGCAAAAAATACGGTGTCCTTATTAAATCCCTTAAATTTATTTATGGGGATTCCTCCTACCTTCTGCCTCCTTAACAATATTTACACATATAAGCATTTGTTAGTAAATAAAAATTTTTCAAATTCTGCTGCTGGCAATGGATGACTGAATAGAAAGCCTTGCATAGAATTACAGTTGTGTTGGCGCAAAAAAGACAGTTCTGCTTCTGTCTCTACACCTTCAGCAACTACATCTAAATTCAGATTTTGAGCCATTTGAATTAATGCCTTGGTAATGGCTGACTTCTGCGGATCAGTAGCAACATTGTGGATGAAATAACGGTCTATTTTTAATGTGTTAATTGGTAAATTTTTCAGATAAATTAAAGAAGAGTAGCCCGTTCCAAAATCATCAATCGCAATTTTAACACCCAAAGATTGCAATTTGTTCATAGTAGCGATCGCACTATTGACATCTTGCATAATCATACTCTCAGTGAGTTCTATTTCTAAGTAATGTGGCTCCAAATCATTGGTAGCTATAAAATTGACTATTTTATGAATAAAATCTGGTTGATTAAATTCAATTACTGACAGATTGATAGCAACAATCAAAGATTTAATTCCAGCATTACGCCAGCTTTTAATTTGTTTGCATACACTCTTCAAGACCCATTTACCAATAGGAACAATTAAGCCTGTAGACTCTGCTAACGGAATAAATTCTGTTGGGTAAACCATTCCCACTTCTGGACTTTGCCAGCGCAATAAACTTTCAGCAGCTACTATTTTTCCAGAAGCAATATCGACTATTGGTTGATAATAAATTTCAAATTCTTGGAAATTATGTTGTTTGATAGCACGGTGTAGGCTAATTTCTAACAACTGTTTTTTGGGAGACAAGTTGTTAATTACCGTTTGAGGGGATAAATACCTTTTTAAAGTAGCGTATTTTTCCAATCTGTTCATGATGGCACTTAATAACTCAGCCCGAGTAAATGGCTTAGTTATATAGTCATCAGCACCCATATCCATACCTTGGCGGAAGTCAGATTTGGCAGATTTGGCAGTGAGAAAAATGAAAGGAATTGTTGCCGTCGATGGATCTTGCCTTAATGCTGTTATCACGCCATAGCCATCAATTTCTGGCATCATCATATCACAGAGAATTAAATCGGGAACTTCGGAAATAGCTAAATGTAACCCGATTCTGCCATTAGGCGCAGCAATAGTTTCAAAATCCTCAGCTTCTAGCAAATCTAAAATGTTTTCACGGACTGCTTCTTCATCTTCTATTATTAAAATTTTGGGCATAATTTACCTCATTTTATATTGTATTATTTAACGTCAAAATCACAACAAATTTTGGATTAACTTCCAAATTAATTTGGAAAAATATTTTACCTTTGGATATATGTACACTTTTTTAAAATTGCCATTCTTAATCTAATCCCTAGTATATTGCCAACATTCCTGACGCGATAAAAGGATTTCAATACGGGATGGAGATGGCTAGCCCAGAAGCCAAGTCCTTCGAGGATTTCCCGCGCTTGATAGCTCGTGATAGCCACAATATTTTCGCTAATAAATGTATTACCAAAATTTCTGTAACTTTTACAGCTGTAAATTACTGCTGGGTTGGGGGAAAGTAAATATTGCAGATGTTGTTGGCTGACAAGTAGCGTCCACCATATTTCCCAACATGGATGCTCAACTACATTTTGTGGCTGTAGTTCCCCAAAACCGAGTGCTGTTTGGTTAACTTTTAGCACGATCCCCTCTGTTATCAGCAACTCGGTAAACTGGAAGGTGCCGTTGAAGATGGCGCGAAATCGTCTTTCACTCTCACGCAATGATACTTCTGCTTGTACAGGGGAAGTACTATTCACAGAAACTCCAATGAGGCAAGCCGGTTTGTCGTGTCTGTCAGTACTATAGCGCGTGCTAGTAACCATTTGTACTTGGGTAATTGTCTGTTAAAGAGAATCTGATGTGCTATCTCAAAGGCAATAAAACTAGCGTTCCCTCTAGTTTTATGTGTTTTTTGTGCTATTGCTTGACAAATACTTTCAGAGTTGACAAGACCAAAAATTTGATCTTGGTTATCTACGAAATGGCAGTAAATCCAACTGCTAGTGTATCAGTGATAGCATTGAGGCTGTCTTTAAAACTTATACATTGAATATGTCATGAGCAAGGTATGCATAACTTCATAAATATTGGCTGTTTTCAAGTCAGTGAATGAAGCTAGAAGCCTTACCATATAATCCTTGGTGAAGTACTCTAACACCTGTAAACATAAAGAAAACAAGACACTCTTAAACCGTAGTGCCATCAGTGTGATCGCATCTAATAGTAATGTTTCCGGCACAACCATCCGCGGCTAACAGTCAATTGTTTACCCTAGGCTTTATAACCTTAGAAGTTGAGGTAAGGCTTGCATGGATTTTTCCGATAGCTATTATTAAAAATATAGTTATCTAAAACTCCTTACTTAAGTATTTTCTAATATTTTGACGCCAAACAAGTAGTAATATTTGGCATGTAAATACAGCACAAACTGTGTTAAGAATTACAAACTAGCTTATATCCAGCTAGTTGAGGGCATGAGGAATTTTTATTTTTCTTCTACTCCTATGCCTCTCTGCTCCTCTACTCCTCTACTCCTTGCTTCTTCACTAAGGACGTAACTGCACCCGCCGTTCGCCGTAACGTAATAGCCTTTCTATAGTTACAAGCCGATTTTCCCAAACTTTGACTTGATAGGAATTTGACTTAAGCTCTTGGCTCATCAATACCCGAAATTGAGACTGGAACCGAGTTAGAGAGGCTTTTGCCACTAGTAACTTACTAGGAGAAGGAGAAGCAGCAAGCTGATTTAAAGCACTGCGTAAAACTTCTGCCTGGTTGTTAAAATCTGATATTTTCTGAGCAGGTCTTTGTAGTTGGTCATTTTGGAAAACAAATTTCCATTCCCGTTGCAGCGCGGTGTAACGGATAGCGGCAGTTTGAAAAGGCTGGCGGTGAGGAATAGGTTCACTTTTAGTGGATGTTGTGGATTGAACCCTACCTTGGGTGCTAATAAAGAGTTTTTGTAGCTCGTTGTTAAAATTCTCTGCGGCAAAGAGAGCATAACCACTAACGGGCAAGTCTCTTACCAACTGGAGTTGATCGAATGTTCCAACAGTTGGCAAAGAAAGTAAGCGAATTCCTGGCACTAACAATGTAGCTCCCAATTGTTTAGAGGCGATCCAAGGTTGGGCTAGACGTTGGAAGCGGGAAGTATCCAGAGCATAAGTCATGGGAACAATTAAATCTACATCCCCCCGCCTTGCCCAAGTTTCCCAGTTTTGTTGAATTTTCTGAATTCGCTCTAGTTCCGGTAAAGGAAATACTGCAACCGATAAAATCAAATTCGGTCGTTTTTGTCGCAACTGCTGTGATACTTGGGCGACAAAGCTATCAACTTGCTCGGTGCGAAATGTCGTCCACTTTTGCCACAGTTCTGGTTGACTGGGAGAAATATTTATCGGATCTACACCAGTAAGCTGCTGAAACTGTGCTCTTGCAGCTTTGCCATAGCCGTAGATTCGGCCTGCTGATGGATCTTGAAAGGGGTAGCGAATGTAGTCTAGCTGTAGACCATCCACGTCATAGCGAGTAACGATTTCCTCGTATAGCTTGAGTAAGTACTGCCGCACTTCGGGGTTGGCTGGGTCAAAGAATGGCTTGCTCTGACCAACGGGAATCATGTTGCCAAGGTTATCGTAGTTTGCCCAATCGGGATGAGCCGCCAGTACTGGCCCTGGATAATCAGGATTAACGTTGATAATCTGATTGTGGCGTTGGTTACCAGCAGCAAAAGTCCAAACCCAAGCGTGTAATTCCATGTCGCGCTCATGGGCTAATTTCACTGCATCTTCCAGTGCGTCCCACCCACGAATTAATGGGTTTTGCTCTTTTGCTACTTGGCTCGGATAAATGGTATAGCCAGCGTTAACAGTTTCAAAGAAGACAGTATTAATCCCAGCTTGGGCTAGGCGATCAAAAATCTGGGCTAGCCCCGCCTTGTTACCAGCACGAACAATGGTCCCTCTATCTAACCAAACTGACCGGATTTCTGGTTGAGCCAGTCTCTGATCAACAGGAAACTGCTGCCACAAAATCGTCTTCGCTACTAACCACTGCTGACGAGCCAGAGCGTAATTTTTTTGTGCAATCAATTGGGGTAAGTTTCTGGAAATTACCCTTACCTGTGCCAAGGCTTGGTCTTTACTGATGGCTAGCCCCCCCAATTTAGTTGAGGCTAATTGCATTGGCTGCTCCTTGACAGATTGGGAGGTGTAGGTGTCCAGATGCCTAGAGGACTGCTTTTCTTCAGATATCCTAACGCCTTCGTTAGCCGCATCCGCTGACACCGCTAGATGAGCGCTTTCCACGCGACCAATCAGATTTTCTAGCTCTTGCTGGAGAGCGATCGCTTGGTTGTTGTCAATCGGCTCATTGGAGTTGGGTGCAACATCTAAACGCACTGCTTGTTCCAACTGGTCAATAGCCTCTTGGGAAATTGGGGGTTTGACTGTAGGAAGTGCTCTTGGTATGGGAGCAGTGGCAGTTTTAAGAGGAGGAGATGAGGGAGATGAATTGCCCGCCTGCTGCCTTGGTGCAGCCGCCACCTTTGTAGAACAGTTTGGCGAACCTCCTGCTATTTTTTTCATGCGATTCGATGGTGCTGGTGCTGTCAAATAGTGATTGATAGCAGCTTTTAACCAGGCATTATCTAACCCAGCTGCTGAAGCTGTATCTGTTCCCCAACGCCAGCCCAAAAAAGTGGAACGCTCAGTCGTCACTACTGCGGCAGGATTATCTTTTGAATTCCACACAGCAGGAGATTGAGTGCCCATATCATTAGGAATCACAACGCCGCCGCGCACTTTGCCAAAGAGTTCAGTTTGATTTGCCCATTCTGGGATCTTGGTTTTTGTGGGCTTGATCTGTTCTGTATCACTGAGGCTAAATCCCCAATAACCTCCCAAGAGCGATCGCAATAACTGGCGCACTCCTGGGGATGAAAGACTACCTACAGGGCCGCTGGCAATCAAGCGCCCTCCCTTACTCATCCATTCTTCTAGAGCGATCGCTTGGGTTGGCGTTAATGTCTCGACGTTTGGCAAAAATAATACCCGGCGATCGCCCCAATCTGCCCCACTCTTGACATCAGTTAGAGGAATTACACAATATTTCACTCCTATTGCCTGTAAGCGGTCAGTTATCCCTGTCCATTGACTCGCATTTTCTTGGCTATGTACTACGCTCAATACAGGTTCTTCAGTCGCCGCCGTTACTGGCAAAATACGAAAACTATTTAGAATTAAAAAATTAAAACTTAAAATGAAGAATCCGGCTTTTTTTATTTGTGAACTTGCCTTTTTATGAATTTTTTCCTGATTCTTCACTACTGACTCCTCAGTGGGTTATCTATTAAGTATTACTTCTTATTTATCATCTAGCTTAACAATAAATTACCTCCGAAAAACAACTGATCTTTGATAACTAAAATTGAGCAAAATTGGAAATGCATGTTTTTATTAAATCTTCAACTCCTGCTACTGGGAAAATTTTTGTATTTAGTCTACCGGATAATTCCTCAATACTCATATCATCTAAAAACACTAATTCACCATTTTTTAACATGACATTCGGTAGCAA
Organism: Nostoc sp. NZL; assembly: GCF_015714705.1. Taxonomy (NCBI): domain Bacteria; kingdom Bacillati; phylum Cyanobacteriota; class Cyanophyceae; order Nostocales; family Nostocaceae; genus Nostoc; species Nostoc sp. NZL. The sequence goes on from NZ_WBKL01000127.1 coordinate 27,874, forward strand.
AATGCCATCGCCTAAATCTTGCCCTTCTAAATTTAAAAGCAAATCATGACCAGTTAGTAATCCGGTTACACTGATGGTTTGTCCCCAATAATCACTACATAAAGCCCGCATATTGACTTCTAAACCTTCAACAAAATTTAAGCGTTCCAAAATAGGTTGAAATGCTTTTTCTACGGCGTTGCCTACTATCCAAGTGAACTTTCTTTGAGGATATACTTTTGGCGGTAGTAATTCTGCCGCAACAGTAGCAAATTGCTTGATAAATAATTGAATCGAACCAACTCCATTATCAATTTGGGGATATTCTTCATATTCAGATTCGCTGGGTAATTCCTCACCTGCAATCAAAAACCACTCGTCGGCTAACCAAACAACGCTAGAAGCAAATTGTTGGCGAAATTGCCGCGAGAGCATTTGCACTTGTGAAATTACTTCTTTTGCTTTTTCTCTAGTTACGGGTATGAGTTCGTCTTCTGAAGGACGAAACCGTGTCAACCCAACTGGCACAACTGCCACGGATGCCACCGCAGGCACTTCACCAGTATGAAAGGACGCTAAATCTTTGAGAGTTTGTTCCAGATGTTTGCCATCATTTATACCAGGACAAACTACTACTTGAGCATGAATCTGTAGTCGTCTTTCTTGAAACCACTTGAGTTGTTGCAAGATTTGCCCCGCACGCGGATTTTTCAGCAGTCTAATTCTTACTTCAGGCTCCGTCGCATGAACAGAAACATACAACGGAGACAAGCGCATTTGCTCAATCCGCTGCCATTCTCTTTCTGGCAAATTGGTGAGGGTAAGATAAGAACCGTACAAAAAGCTTAGACGGTAATCATCATCTTTTAAGTACAAACTGGTGCGCTTACCTGGTGGCTGTTGGTCGATAAAGCAAAATGGACAGCGGTTGTTGCACTGAATTAAGCCATCAAATAGGGCAGTTTCAAATTCTAGCCCTAAGTCTTGGTCGTAATCTTTTTCGATTTCCAGGCTATGAGTTTTACCAGCAGCGTCTAAAACTTCTAATTCCAAAACTTCATCAGCACACAAAAACTGATAGTCAATTAAATCGCGGGGACGTGTACCATTGATAGCAACGATCGCATCACCAGCCTCAAAGCCAATCTCTGCGGCTATTGAGTCTGGAAGAACCTTGGTAATTAGAGCAGGATTAATGGTAGTCATGGGGGATTGGCTAAACAGGGTATGGGGCATCGGGCATTAGTCATTTACTTTGGACTAATGACCAATGACTAATGACTATTATGGAATTATCCTTTCCAACCTGCTGCGATCGCAGCTAAAATAGCACTGCCGAATGCTAATCTATACCAAACAAAAACCAAAGTGTTTTTAGTTTGTAGGTACTTGATCAAGAATGCAATTGATAGGTAGGAAAAAATAAACGTTGAAATAATCCCTACAATTAACAGTCCAACAATGTTATCTGGTAACTGTTGGGCTTGAAATAACTTGAAGATTTTCAAACTTTTATAGAGCGTAGCAATGGTAAGAGTTGGAAACCCTAACAGAAATGAGAATTTCGCCGCTGTATCCCGTTCTAATCCTAAAAATAAGGCAGTTGTCAACGTCGACCCAGAACGAGAAACGCCCGGAATTAAAGCAAGGGTTTGTCCTAATCCAACTAAAATACCATCCCGAATTTGCAATGAATTAAAATCTCGCTTACGAGTGCCAATTTTTTCTGCTAAACCTAGTAAAAGCGCCATAATAATTGACATAATGGCAATAATTAATGCACTCTCTGGAAGAATATCTTTCAAAAGAAAACCGACAATTAAAGCAGGCATTGTTCCTACTAAAATACCTACAAGAATTCTCCATTCTTCACGTTGCCAGTCTTTCTCTTTTAGTGCTTCGATCCCACCTTTGACAATACTATAAATAAGCGACCAAAAATATCCCAGAATTGCTATAACGCTACCAAATTGAATTGCATCAACAAAATCTTTAGAACCTAGTTCTTTCCAACCAAATACCTTTGTCACAATCAGAAGATGTGCAGTGCTGCTAATTGGCAGAAACTCTGTAATACCTTGAACAATACCCAAAATAAAAGCTTGAATAAACTCCATATGTAATTAGTACCTTTTTCTTGTTATAGACATCATTGTTTAGTTGATGATGTTGCTTTATATACTCTCCACTGCACCCAATCCTGTAGAAAATTTAACTTTACTGATTAATAACATCATCGAAGACGCTGGCCATGTTCTTACACCCACCTCAATAAGTCAACGAAATTTTGATAATTCATCAAACTTTAATATTTAGCAGACTGATGCTATTCACTTTTTAACCTTTAAATTGCACTCCTCACCTCTCTGTAGTCTTTCATTTACAAGGAACTACAGAGGAGTTCTGTACATAGTGCAAATTTAGGGAATTAGTCTGGCGCAGAATGTTTTGTTTAGTTTACGCCAGTGCTCCCTGAAATTTCAGTATAATTACAATGCCCTAGGGGGGGATTTTAAAATGTGATATCTTAAATAAGATAAAGTTTAGTAACAAATATTAAAAACTTTGATTAATAATACACTGTCCTCCTACACTGCTTCTACCCCTTCTATTGATACCGAGTTGGATTTAGCTGATACTGGGCAGAATGGTATCAGGCAATTGGAATCTACACTTTCCTCTTCTCCTTCTCTTCCCTTATCTATTTCTGCCCGACAAACTTGGTTAGTGTTTGCGGCGGCGGTGTTTTTGGTAACAGTACCAGTATTTGTAGAAGCGCCAATAGTGCGATCGCTACCAAGTCTCAGTTTAGCGCTGGCAGCGTTTTGGGTATGGCTAAGTTTTACCTTAATGTCACGTCCTGCAACTTATGTATGGGGGGATTTGCTTTTAGGATTTAGCTGGAGTTGGTTAGCAGGAGCGATTTACTGGGGCTGGTTACGTTGGGAACCTGTATGGCATCTGCCAGTGGAGTCTATAGGATTACCGTTTGCTTGCTGGTGTTTGGCGAAGAATTGGGGCAAGGTGGGTAACTGGTTTTATTTAGGTTCTTTACTAGGTACAGTCTTAACCGACGTATATTTTTATTTAGCAGACTTGATGCCCTATTGGCGGCAAATTATGAGAGTAGATGCAGATGGCGCACCACAAATATTGCAAAATGCTCTCATGCAAGTGCAAGCGCCTTGGGGACAAAGTTGGGCTATAGTTCTCGCCTTAGTCCTGTTGACAGTCGGAATTTTACCTTTAAGTCTAAAGCAAAGACACTGGTATGCCTTTAGTGGCGCAGTTTTAAGCACAATTTTGGTAGACAGCCTATTTTTGTTAGCTGCGATCGCAGCGTGAAGAAGGCAGGAGTCCGGAGGTTGTAATTATCGTGCAGGCTTCTCTGACCGCAACTTTTTCCAGCCCAGTCTACGGCACATCAAGAATGATGCTGTAGATAATTAATTTGTTAAGAAATATTACATCATCGCCTATCACCATCAAGTCTTTTTGCTAGGGTTTTCGGTATTAGACATCGCACGGTTTTGTGTATGCTTGGGAAGTAGAATCAGCTACCCTGAAAAGATTTCCTCTAGCAGGGAATGCTACCAGGATCATGGATAAAAGCCTATTGCAGTTATGCAGGCACTCTTACCATGATGAAAAATTTTGGCAAAAGTACAGTCAAACCTAGTAACGGTAAATATTGTGGATATTAATACGCTGTATATTAGTTTCTGATGACTGCTGTGTTGATTAAGCTATCAGGTTTTGTCCTTTGTCTTTGGCGCTCTGACTAATGACTAATGACTGCTGACGGCTGTTAGCTTAAAACGTTTATTTCTGTTTGATGGAAAGAGGTAGAAAATCGTGAAAGGATTGGCGCGTTTATTAACAGTGTTTAGTTTGTTACTTAGTTGCTGGGGATGGCTGGGAACAACTCAGATAGCCCAAGCTGCTAGTTTCAACAGTTTTGCTTTTCCTCAAGTCCCAATTCTGGCAATTGAGCGGCAAAATCGGGCAGATGCGAAGCTAGGAACGGAATTTGGTAAAAAAATTGATTTGAATAATACCAACGTCCGAGCTTTTCAACAGTATCCAGGGCTTTATCCCACCCTGGCGAAGAAAATCATCACAAATGCTCCCTACCAAAAAGTAGAGGATGTATTGGATCTTCCAGGATTGAGCGATCGCCAGAAACAAACCCTGCAAGCCAACTTGGATAAGTTCACCGTGACAGAACTAGAGCCTGCTTTCAACGAGGGAGATGATCGCTTTAACAACGGCATCTACAGATAATTGCACGTTGCAATTAACGTAGCAAATAGCAGCCCACTCCTAATTCTAGGGATTGGGACATGATATGAGTTAGGAGTTATGAGTTAGGAGTTATGACTTTATTAACTCCTCACTTCTAACTCCTCACTTCTAACTCCTCACTTCTAACTCCCCCATTACCTTGCCTCAGATAGATATTCCTAGCCAATTTGATGTCTTAGTAGTCGGCGCTGGTGCCGCTGGACTATACACAGCATTGTGTCTACCACAGTCCCTGCAAGTCGGTTTGATTACCAAAGAAACCGTTGCTTTGTCCGCCAGTGATTGGGCGCAAGGTGGCATTGCCGCAGCGGTTGCCCCGGAAGATTCTCCCACGCTACACATTGAAGATACGATCCGGGCAGGTGCAGGTTTGTGCGATCGCACTGCTGTAGAATTTCTCGCCCAACATGCTCCGAACTGTATTCAATCCCTAGTTAACTTGGGGGTAGCTTTTGACCGTCATGGTCAAACTTTAGCTTTAACTTTAGAAGCTGCCCATTCTCGCAACCGCGTTCTCCACGCAGCTGACACCACAGGGAGGGAAGTTACCACCACCCTCACTACCCAAGTATTACGCCGCCAGAATATTCAAGTCATTCAGCAAGCTTTAGCTTTGAGTTTGTGGATCGAACCCGAAACTGGGCGCTGTCAGGGAATAAGCCTGTTTTATCAAGGTGAAATTACATGGGTAAGGGCTGGTGCTGTGGTACTGGCAACTGGCGGTGGCGGTCAGGTATTTGCCCAAACTACTAACCCGGCTGTGAGTACGGGTGATGGAGTAGCGATCGCAGCTCGTGCTGGGGCTATCCTCCGCGATTTGGAATTTGTGCAATTTCACCCCACTGCTCTCACTAAACCTGGTGCCGATCGCTTTCTCATTAGCGAAGCTGTACGCGGCGAGGGGGCACACCTTGTCGATAACGAAGGGCGGCGTTTTGCCTTTGATTACCACCCTGCGGGTGAACTCGCACCCAGGGATGTGGTCAGTAGAGCAATTTTCAGCCATTTACAACGTACCGCCCTTGATTTGGCCACTGCCCATGTGTGGTTGGATATGCGCCCCATCCCCGCCGACAAGATTCGTCACCGCTTTCCCAATATCATCAAAGTTTGTCAGCATTGGGGCATTGATGTCTTCCATGAACCAATTCCTGTGGCCCCTGCTGCCCATTACTGGATGGGTGGGATTGTCGCGGATCTAATGAATCGCACAAATATCTCCGGTTTGTACGCGGTGGGTGAAACCGCTAGTACTGGGGTGCACGGAGCGAATCGCCTTGCCAGTAATTCTCTGTTGGAATGTATTGTGTTTGGGGCCCAGATGGCTAATATTGAGTTGGAAAATATTGGGCTGCCGTCAGAAACACCAATGCTGCCATTACGGAAATTTAGTGCTGATGCTAGTGAGTGGCAAATCCAGCAAGCACAGCTAGAAGTACTTAGGGAAAAGTTACCACGCCTAGTGTGGGAAAGTGCTGGTATTTGTCGAGAACAATCAAGGTTGGAAACTGCGATCGCTACTATCGAATCTTGGCAGCAAGATTTTGCTCTCTTGCCTTTAAGTCAATTCTTGCTTGCTTTACGTCCCGCAGAACCAGCTAGTTTTGACCTACCAGATGTTGAACGGCAATTGGCACTTTGGGCAGAAACCCGCAATTTATTAGATGTGGCTGATTTAATTCTTAAAAGTGCTGCTTTTAGAACCGAAAGCCGAGGCGGACACTACCGTTTAGATTATCCTCAACCAGACCCAAATTGGCAAGTCCACACACTTATACAAACACATCATTGGTGGAAATCTCCGCTATTGTCTTGATTGAAGTTTCCAGAACAGGCTTTTAATAAAAGTTTTTAATCCCTTCTCCTGTGGTCGCTGCTGCACGTAGCAAGCTTTAAGGGTAGGGGTATGACGCTCTATGACTCGCTAATACTGGGTCATCGCCCTAATCTTTCAAGGGATGACGCTATCGACGGAAACCTGAACCACTCTGGTCTTCTCTCAAGGGGAGACCCGAATGAATGTGGTGTCCAAAACATGAGCTGCTTCATCCCGCTGCTGTACCACAATCTAAAATCCAAAATTGCTATCAGCGGGTGCCGCTACCATGCTGACTGTCGGGACCACCATAATTCGGTGGGATATACATGTCTTTTAAATTTTGAGAATTGTCTTTGCGGGCAATTAAGGTATTGCTAGTAGGGTGAAAAGTATTAGCACTTGCACTATTGAATATACCTGTGCTAGCAGCAACTTTCGGTAATAGTATGTAAGCACCTATACAGAATATTATAAGCTTTGTGATTCGGAAGTTAGTCTTCATGGCTTTCAGTAAATTTACTATTTTTTCATTTAAAAACGCTTTTTTATTTCCTGCCGTATATTTACTGACTTTATTGAAAAATAACTTTATTCAATTAATTTAATTATTGCTGGTAGTGTACAAGTAATTATGGGAAAAGCTTGTATATTAAGCTTTATCTGTTGGCATTAAATAGTCTATATACTTAAGTGGTATTCTTAATAAGCCGTTTTTACATCAGCCTAAAGTTAGATATGTTGATTAATTGCTTTAAGCATTTTGTCTAAGTCACTATTTATTAATAATATTTTAATACTTTTAAGTATAAACACTATGTTTACTGGCTAATAATTCAGGAAAATATTAAATAATCCTTGTTTAATTGTATATTTAAAAACTAATTATAGTAAAGATATATAAAGATAAAACAACGTAATTACCGTATAATAAGGATTTTAAAAACTTTAGAATTATGAAATAGCGTAATAAACCGACTAAGTATAAGTACAATTTATGATAGTAAAAATATTTACAATAATAATTAATTTACTAATTACCTCTGATGACTCATACCTTTCTTAGTTGTGTTCTTAGGTTTAGTCTTCAGGTAAAAAAGCCTTACTAAGTCTCTATCTTGCCTAAAAAACCAGTTCGCATCATATGCGCCATACTTTTTCAAGATAGTGCCTTGGATGTATCTCCAGTCCACATCCCTAGTTTGAAGGTAAAAATTGTGACTAAAGTAAAAAAATCTGGAGACTTGACTCTTGACTAATTAAGCAAACTCGTAGCGATTTTTACCTAGGCGCTTGGCACGGTACATTGCTGCATCTGCTTGTTTCATCAAAGTTTCACTGTCTAGACTGTTGTATGGGTAGACACTAATGCCAATACTGGCAGAGACTCGGATTGCATACCCGTCCAAAACAATTGGCTTGGTAATACTACTTAAGATCTTTTCGGCGACTTTAGCAGCTATTTGGACATTAGGAATTGCCCGTAAAATCACAGTAAATTCATCGCCACCCAAGCGAGAAACTGTATCACTAGCGCGTAAAGAGTTGCTGAGTCGTCCGGCAATAGTCATTAGCAAGCGATCGCCGGTCTCGTGCCCCAGAGTATCATTGACTTGCTTAAAACCATCTAAATCAATAAACAGCAGCCCCAGCAACAAGTTGTTGTGTTGTGCCCAATTTAACGACTCGTAAAGTTGTTCGGCAAAAAATTTGCGATTGGATAGACCAGTGAGGGGGTCGTGATATGCTAAGTAACGTAAGTGGTCTTCTTTGAGTTTTAATTCATTGTTAGAGCGGAATAGTTCAGCAGCAGTACGTTTAAGCTGTTCTTCCATGAGCTTGCGCTGAGTAATATCTCGGATGACTCCAACTAAAAAGAAATTGCCAGCCGAGTCTTTATGGAGCGATCGCTTAGTGGCAATCTGATGAGTCTGACCATCTGCATTTGTAAATTCTTCTTCATGTTCCTGGGGTTGCTGAGTTCGGAACACAAGATCGTCCTGTTGTCGAAACATATCGGCTTCATGTTTAGGGAAAAAATCATAGTCTGACTTTTCAATTAACAACTTATTCGGATAACCAATAAATCGACAATACGCCTCATTTAAAACAATCCACTGGTGTTGTTCATTTTTCACAAAAATTGGATCAGGAATTGTGTTGATTACGTGATGCAAAAATTCTTTGGAACGTTTCCACTCTTCCTGCATGTGGGCAATATGACTGGTCATCCAAATAGCTGAACTACCAAAGCTAAACAGTGAGGGAATAAGCGGTATCCACCAACCATACAAGAAAGCAAGGTATGAACTCAGGGTCAATACAAAGCAAGAAACTAAAATGCTGAGGAGGTTCCTAGTTGCGTGTCGTACCCGCCATGTTGTCACAGCTCCCAGATAAGACCAGATAAAAATCCACAAGTCTTCCACTAAGTCAGGCCAGACCTTGAGTAAAGGTCGTCCTTGCAGAGCAGCAGAGATTAACTCACTGATAAAATAAGCTTGCAGTTGAATACCAGGGACAGGCTTTGCCGTACCCATTAGACTGCTGGAGTATGGGATGAATACAAAATCCTGGAGACTGGGTCCAGTGGAGCCAATAAGTATAATCCGATCTTTGATTAAGTTTTCATTGACTTTATCTGCCAGTACATCTCTCATCGATACTTGGCGAAAACTACACAATTCTCCAGATAAACTTTGACATTTGGGTTTGGGAAAATTGGTCAAAATTTGGTATCCTCTGGAATCTGCTCCCACATAAGCACCATCATTAGCCTCAAAACGAGTAAATGCTGCCTTACCCAATTGCAAATACTCAGGGTTGTTTTTTGCTTTGGTGGGAGTAATTCCGTTTGACTTTAAATACAATAAAGCCAACTTCAGAGCAAAACTTTCGTGTAACTGACTTTTAATGTGCCAGTACAACAAGCTGCGACGCACTTTACCATCAAGATCATACAGCACGTTGTTAAAGCCCACTTGATCCTGATTCAGTTCCGGTGGAGGTGAAACACTAATGTTTTTATTTTTGTCATTTGCCAGGAGTTCAATACCAATCAAGTTGGGTATCGACTTATAAGCATTACGTAGTTCTTGATTACCAGGCTCTACTGGCAAATTTCGGTAGATATCTAAGCCAATAGCACGGGGTTTGTAGATGTTTAATTTTTGCAACAACTGGGCAATCTTCGTATCTGGAATCGGCCACGACCCTACTTCGTCTAAATAGGCCTCATCAATCACTACGAGAGTAATACGCTCTTCTGGAGGTTCATTTGGACGTAAGCGAAAAAACTGATCCAAAGCTGCCAACTCCAAAGATTGCAATAATCCAATGGAGTGCAAAAGCAGGACACAGACTGCAACACTGATGGCAGCAATCAATTCTCTGTGTCCTCGACTAAGCGATTGTTTCAGTCCAAAGATTAACTTCACAAAACGCTTGCCTAGCTGCTGATTCATTCCCATTACCTAGTGGGGAGAAATATTCTCTATTTCCTATAGCTATTAACTATCGGACTAACATAGCTCAAGCGGGAGCTAAATAGAGTTTCTAAGAGTTTTTTCAAATCAGCAAGGTTATTTAACACATTGTGGTATTTGTGATGTATTACCATATATTGAGGCCAATTATCTGACCAAACAGCAAATGGGACTTTTGTGGCTATCAGCACAAGTTAAGTATAAATATTATTGAAAGTGAGTTCAGGAAATTTAACGCCCAAAGCCTTGTCTGGTAAAGCTTACTTATTAAACTCGCACATTTTTGATCAATTAGGTATTTTATTGAGAATTACGGGAACTTCCAATAGACACACCTTTGGGTTTGGCTCTGACATGATTACATCCCAAGGTAGCTCCCAAGCGCCGTAAAAAGAAATTAAACTATACATTATATTTAGAGTAAATATACTTGATGAATTTCCTTGCGCTTAAAATATTTGCGGATAAAAAAAGCCTCAGGAAAATTGATAATTGCATATTGGACAATACCTATTATCTATTGCCAAAAACAAAAAAGCCAACTGGAAAAAGACTTTGCTGTATTCATCCAGTTGACTATGGGGTGTGAACCACACCATACCGCTAGGTCGGTGTAGCCTTCACAATTATTGGGAACTGCCGCTGAGGCTGACTCAAGACAATTACTTAAAATACTTGAAGTTACGAGGGCCTGTGTAACCAGAAACTTTCGCTAGTTCCTCTAAGTTTTGGACTCCGCTATAGCTTTTACCATTGATGATCCAAGTGGGGAAGCCTTCGATTTTTGCGGCTTTACACAATTCTGGTTGAGCTTTGAGGCCATCAGGAGCGCACTCTACCTTAATATCATTGTTGATTATTGGCTCGGCTTCTTTACCAAAAAGCAGCTTTTGTTCATGGCAGTGAGGACACCAGTAAGCACTGTATTCCTTTGCCCCTACCTTCGCCAGATGGCGTGCTAAAGCTATTTCCGCCTCACCAGAAGTAGTGGTAACTTTCCAACCGAAAGCTGGGTTAGGGTTTTCCTTGGGAGTAAAGGTAATTTTTACGGGTTGTCCTGGAGTTCCAGGTGTAACATCTGATTGATTCACGCCAGCATAGACGCCTAAAGTGCCAATCAGCGTTACCATCCCCACAATTAGGGCGGTAAAGAAGATTTGTCCAATATCCTCCCAAGTCCGACCGATAATCGTCAGTACCAAAAGACTGAGGGAGAACAAAGCTGAACCAATACAGTAAGGACAAATAGCTTTGATTTGAGATGCCAGCACATACATTAAGTAGCCGCTAAAGACAGACATAGCGATCGCACCCACCAGCAACAGCCACCACGTCCAATTTTCCAATTGCTTGCGACTATTGTTGTCCCCTGAGTTAAATACCAAGGGAGCCAAAGCAAATATCGCCATACTGGTGTATGCCAAAAACCCAAACAAAGCTAATGGCTGACCAAAAACCGTTGCCCAAGGGCTGGAAAGTACATCATTACAGCCCTTGACACCAGCCTGTGCCACACAAGCTGCACTGCCTCCTGTTAACTTTTCTATGGCGAGATAACCTGTTATCAGGGCACCACATCCAGCGATCGCGGCAATCAATGGACGTGACCATTTATGAATCCAAGGAGTAGAACGGCGGCGAATCATAAACTGTTATTAGTTAATGGGCATTGGGCATTGGGCACTGGGTATTGGGCATTGGGCATTAGTAATTTTTCCCCATACCTCATGCCCCATTTAAGAATGTAATTTCACTTGTTCTGCTGATTTGCTTTCACCTTTGGAGTTCCAATTGCGACGCGCGACTTCCACAAATTGACTGACACGAATTGGATCAATTGGTTGCTCTATACGTCCGTGACGTTTCAAGGAACTGGAAACTATGACACCATCTGCTGCCTGCATCAATGTATCAATATTTTCCCAATTGGCCCCACTACCGATGAACACTGGCGTGCCATCTGCTGCGCTACAAGCTAGTTCCAAATCTTCTAAGTTAGGTGGACTACCAGTAGCCCAGCCTGACAAAATTACCCCGTCTGCTAAACCCCTTTCAATGGTGTCTTTCACGGCGACTGTGAGATTTGGAGAACTCAAAGGACGGGCGTGCTTCACCAACACATCGGCCAGGATTTTAACATCGCAGCCTAACTCCCGTCGATAGCGGAGCAGTTGATGGGCTTCTCCCTCAATTAATCCTTGGTCGGTTGCCATCACCCCTGTGAGAACGTTGACGCGGATGAATTGTGCTTGTACACAGCTAGCGATCGCCATCGCACTTTTAGCGTCGTTTCGCAAAACATTTAAGCCTACAGGCAAAGTCACCAAATTTTGTATCCGCTGTACCACAATGGTCATGGCACTCACAACTACTGGATCGACTTGGTTTTTGGTAAACGGCGCGTCGAAAAAATTCTCCACAATCAGACCGTCAACCCCTCCACTGGCAAGGGCTGCTGCTTCTTGTTCGGCGCGGTCAATCACCGCTTTTAGGCTACCTCCCCAACGAGGTGAGGTCGGCAGTGGTAGCAGGTGAACCACGCCAATAATCGGTGAGCGAGTTTTAAATAATTGATATAAGTCCACGTCTTTAATCCGCCTCGCGGAGTCCAGAGTCTAGAATTTTTTGACTATTGACTGTATGACCCTTGACTCTTGAGTTTTCATTAACTAGTCAAATGTGTTTTATGATAGTCGGTTTATTGCCTCCTTCCTCAGATGGAAATTGGCCTCAAACCTCCCATAAGATATGTTAAGATAAAACTTGGCTACAAGAGGAGTTTGCCACTCACTAGACGCAAGGCAGCTTTCCGTGGTTTAGGCGTCTTGTCCGCGCCCAGTCGTAGGACTTGCCAATCGCCAGGGTAGCATTACTGCTTTATAGGCGTAGTCGCTTTCGTCGATTTCCCTGAGGGTAGCGACTTCTCACAACAAGCCCTTTGGGCGGCTTCCCGATGGGTAGATTAACAACGCACACGCTGCGGTAATGTAAAATACCAATAGGCGAATTGTTAAAAAAGATTACAAGTGTCAAATGTACCCAAAGACACTTCAATTTACCCTGGGGAACAGATTGATAGGAATATCATAACATGACCTCTATTTTTATTTATTGATAGGGTTATGAGTCCACGGACAGTTACTGACAGTAGGAATTTGCCACTGCACTGTTTTCATGAGGATGCTGATAGCAAAAAAGCGAAGTTAGCGCCAGAATGTTTGACTACAAGAAGAAAAAAAATGAAGATATTTTCAAAATATGGGTGATAAGCCAACAATTGCCATTTCTCACCTGGGCTGCGAGAAAAACCGAATTGATACCGAACACATGCTGGGAATGCTCGTAGAAGCAGGCTACGGTGTAGATACAAATGAAGAGTTAGCAGATTACGTTATTGTTAATACTTGTAGTTTTATTGAAGCAGCCCGGCAAGAATCTGTCAGAACTTTGGTAGAACTGGCAGAGGCAAATAAAAAGATCGTAATCACTGGCTGTATGGCGCAACACTTCCAAGAACAACTTTTGGAGGAGTTGCCCGAAGCAGTAGCCGTTGTGGGTACTGGCGATTATCACAAAATTGTAAATGTAATTGAGCGTGTAGAACAAGGCGAGCGGGTCAAACAGGTTAGTATCGAACCAACCTACATTGCCGACGAAACTACACCGCGCTACCGCACTACAACCGAGGGCGTAGCTTACCTACGGGTTGCAGAAGGATGTGATTATCGTTGTGCATTTTGTATCATTCCTCATCTTCGAGGGAACCAGCGATCGCGTACTATTGAATCTATAGTCGCCGAAGCAGAGCAGTTAGTTAGTCAAGGGGTAAAGGAAATTATTCTAATTTCCCAAATCACTACTAATTATGGTTTGGATATTTACGGTAAGCCAAAATTAGCGGAATTACTTCGCGCTTTGGGGAAAGTAGATATACCGTGGATCAGAATGCATTACGCTTATCCCACGGGACTAACCCCAGATGTGATAGCGGCCATCCAAGAAACACCAAACGTTTTACCTTATCTGGATTTGCCCTTGCAACATTCTCATCCAGATATTCTCCGCGCCATGAACCGTCCTTGGCAAGGGCGGGTAAATGATGGGATTATAGATCGCATCAAGACGGCGCTACCAACAGCCGTACTGCGGACAACATTTATTGTTGGTTTCCCAGGAGAAACAAACGAGCATTTTGAGCATCTACTAGAGTTCGTTCAGCGGCATGAATTCGATCATGTTGGCGTCTTCACCTTTTCCCCTGAGGAAGGAACCCCAGCTTATAAGCTACCAAATCAGTTGCCCCAAGAGGTGATGGATGATCGCCGATACCAACTGATGGAACTCCAGCAACCGATTTCTCAAAAGAAAAATCAACAGGAAGTAGGCAAAATAGTCGATGTCCTGATTGAGCAAGAAAATCCTGAAAGTGGTGAATTAATAGGTCGTTCAGGTAGATTTTCCCCAGAGGTTGATGGTCTGGTGTATGTCAAAGGCCAGGCAAAGTTAGGAACCATCGTGCCAATAGCGATTCACCACGCTGATACATACGACCTCTATGGTCAAGTAGTCAATAACTAAGTTGTCATTTGTCTTTTGTCCTTTGTCCTTTGTTAAATGACCCTTACAGATTCATCCTTATACTAAGGTCAATGCTGCATTAATAGCAGTTTTCATGAGGGTTTACCTGAAACGTTGGCGGACTTGTTGGCATAGCCTCTCCAAGAGTTGAGGCTTCGCTACCGCCCTTAGCTCACTAATGACTAATGGCTAATGACTAATGACTAATAACTAATGACTAATGACTAATGACTAATCCAAAATCCTTACATAAAATTTAGGACGAATTAATGACTCTTTCATTTCAAGAATTAGGCATTTCCCAAGAACGTGTCGAACAACTAGAAAAAATCGGTTTTACCGAACCCACTAACATTCAAGTGCAAGCAATTCCCCAATTGCTGTCTGGTCGTGATGTAGTAGGTCAATCTCAAACAGGAACAGGCAAAACGGCAGCATTTTCACTGCCAATTTTAGAGCGGCTGGATATTAATCAAAGAGCCGTTCAAGCCATAGTTTTAACACCAACTCGTGAATTAGCAATGCAAGTTCACGATGCGATCGCGCAATTTATCGGTAATGAAGGATTGCGAGTGTTAGCAATCTACGGTGGTCAATCAATCGACCGTCAAATGTTACAACTCAAACGTGGCGTTCACATGGTCGTGGGTACTCCCGGACGCGTAATCGATTTGCTCGATCGCGGCTGTTTAAAGCTCGATCAAGTGAAGTGGTTTGTGTTGGATGAAGCTGATGAAATGTTGAGCATGGGCTTTATCGACGATGTGATCAAAATCCTCTCACAAGCGCCCGTAGATCGCCAAACAGCTTTATTCTCGGCAACAATGCCACCATCGATTCGGATGTTGGTGAACAAGTTCTTGCGATCACCTGCAACTGTCACCGTTGAGCAGCCAAAAGCCGCTCCCAACAAAATCAATCAGGTAGCTTACTTGATCCCCCGCCACTGGACAAAAGCCAAAGCTTTACAGCCAATTCTGGAAATGGAAGATCCAGAAACAGCTTTAATCTTTGTCCGCACCAGACGCACAGCCGCAGAACTTACCAGTCAATTACAAGGGGCTGGTCATAGTGTAGATGAATACCACGGTGACTTGTCTCAACAAGCGCGGGAACGGTTATTAGTCAGATTCCGTAATCGTCAAGTCCGCTGGGTTGTAGCAACTGATATCGCAGCACGAGGACTAGATGTCGATCAACTCTCCCATGTAATCAACTTCGACTTACCCGATAGCGTAGAAACTTACGTCCATCGCATTGGTCGTACTGGTCGTGCTGGTAAAGAAGGAACAGCAATTTCTTTAGTACAACCATTTGAGCGGCGCAAACAGCAAACATTTGAACGTCATAACCGTCAAAGCTGGCAATTGCTGACCATTCCCACACGCGCACAAATTGAAGCGCGGCACATCCTGAAACTGCAAGAACAGGTGCGGGAAGCTTTGACAGGTGAGCGTTTAGCTTCATTCTTACCAATTGTCAGTGAACTAATTGAAGAATACGATGCTCAAGCGATCGCCGCAGCTGCACTGCAAATCGCTTACGATCAAACTCGTCCCGCTTGGTTGAGTTCAGACGTGGAAATTCCTCAAGAGGAATCCTCCGCTCCCAAACCAAGACTCGGCAAACGTCGCGAATCTTCCAGCGATCGCCCCCGTTCTGCATGGAAATCAGATAGTAATAATGGTGAAGAAAGACATTCTTCTCCCAAGCCAAAACTGCGGACAAGTGGGCACGAGTCTTCTGCATCCCCTAGTAAAAAGATAGGTTCACCTACAGCTAGAGAATCAGCTTCTTAGTCAAGAGTTGGAAGTTAATCAATTTTGGATTTTAGATTTTTTCTTCAATCCAAAATCCAAATATAAAATTGGAGAGTTGAGAGTTAGGAGTCAATATTTTGACTTTGGCTCTTGACTTTTTGGCTTTTTGGCTTTTTGGCTCACAGTTTATCGGCTCAACCAAGAACCATAGTTTTGTACGACAAAGACAAACTGACACTACCAGGTTGGGAGCTAGTAGTGTCAGAAATTTGGCCTACTGTGTTTGAGTAGTTCAAAAACACTACAGCCAAGGACGACTAACTAGTTCTAACTCTCCAATTTCATGGTCGCCCAATCTCCAGCCTAAAGCGCCAGAATTCTGACGCACATGTTCGGCTGTCTTCACCCCAGCAATGGGAATAACATTCCCCTGAGCAATTAACCAGTTCAGAGCAACTTGAGCAGGAGTGCGATCGTATTTTTCCCCGAAGCTGCGTAGCAAAGAGATGACTGGGGCAATTTTTTCCAAACCTTCTTTCTTAAATCGCGGGTCTATTTTTCTAGCACCAGTGGGGATTTCAGCACTATCAATACTGTACTTACCTGTGAGTAATCCCTGTGCTAAAGGACTATATGCCAAGATAGTCACACCCAACTCACGCGCAGTTGCCAAAATACCTTTGCTTTCAATTTGGCGACTGAGTAAAGAATAACGGACTTGGTTTACAGCTAAAGGCACTCCACGGGCTGCCAATATTTGATGCGCGTCTCGCATTTGCTCTGCTGAGTAATTACTCACACCGACTGCCGCAATTCTGCCCCGCTTCACTTCATCCGCTAAGGCATTCATCAAAGTTTGTTGACTTAAAAAGAAGGCAAAAGGCCAATGCACTTGGTACAGTGCGATCCGCTCAAGTTGTAGGCGTTTGAGACTTTCTGTTAAAGCATCCGAGACAGATTGGGCTGTAAATCGCCACGGTACGGGGCCAAATTTTGTAGCGATTTGTATAGGTTGTTGTGTCTGTTGCAGAAATTGCCCTAAAAATTCCTCGCTCTTTCCCATTCCGTAGATTTCGGCAGTATCAAAGAACGTAATCCCAGCTTCTAAAGCTGCGGTAAATGCTTCTTGTAACTGTTCTGGACCGTAGCGATCGCCATAATTCCAGAATAGTTTATCACCCCAAGCCCAAGTGCCTATGCACAAGGGTGTAACAACTGGGCCATTTTGCCCCAATGTGATGTTTTCCACGGTTGCAAAATTTAATTTATTTACATTTCTTTACTTTTATAGTGTATCGTTATAGACAAAATACGGTGCGATCGCCAGCATTTCGCCGCAACTCTAGTTGTGCGTAGGTGTAGCCCGTCGTAGACATCGCAACTTGCATAAAAATTGACAAATTACACCTGACAATATATCTATTGCCAGAATTAAGGGAGGCTATTAGCCTCCCTTTAATAATAGTTGAGTGTATTTACTTGTATTTAAGAATTAGATGATTTATCCTGCTTGGCTTTTTTGATTAATTCCATGTAGACATTAATCTCACTAATTTCTACATCATGCTCAACTCTGGTTACTTTCCATTTCTCTTTTTTTAGGTAAACTTCCTCTCCTACTCTGGGAATAAATTGGAGATCGTAGAACTTTTTTAGAAAATCTTTTTGATTTTCTTCCCATAAGATTACTTTGACTGGTTCTTTACTCATTGCTTATGCCTTTTTGGTTACTAGATGAAGGTAAGTAGTTTGATGACATACATAAGGCAAGTTTATCTTACTAATTCAATGGAATAGCGTAGTTAAAACCACATTTTAATATTGATATTTTTATGTGGCTTGATTGTGTCCGAAAAAGTTAAATCACAATACCATAACTCTAGTAAGCACCTATAGTCAGAGTTTCTCGAAGAATTACTTCTGGATCGCTTATTAAACTAATCCATAGATTAAAGACTTCTTATGGCGAACCATGCCAGTAAATATCCTGAAACATTTCCATCCTCACTGGTACAATCACTGTGTTTTCAATAATGCTGGAGCGCGATCGCTATTTTTTAGCTAGTTCCTGCTCAATGTTGTGATAAGTCTTTGTCCATAGTCTTGAAAATGGTTCTGCTTTGATGATTAACCTTCAACAAGGAAATTTAACTATTGAAACTTCAGTAGCTCTGAGTTGGAATAATTTTAAGCTTCAAAATCTGCTTCAACTTCTGAATCTCAAATAGGCATATCTTAATCTGTTATATTTTGGCGTGATCGCTCTAGATACCATAAAAAGGCAATTGAGGATTTTAATCAAGCTCTCCTCATTTTGCAAAAATATGACAACAGACACGAAATGTCCATTCTATGTGCCTGACTGTGCAGCAATCTGTACAGCTTCTATATCAACATTGAGATGTTGAGCAATCTGCTCCATACTCATCCCTGCTTGTAGTAATAGAGGTACCGTAAGTTTCAACATCTCAGCTTTCTGTTCTTCTCGACCCTCGGCTTTCGCTTCCTGATAAACTCTTGTTTGCTCCAAAGTCAATCCCAGCATAGCTTCAACTTCCTCTCTACTCAAGGTCGAAAACTTATAAACGGCGATTGTGGTTATGATGTCTGGTATTTGGTTTTTCGGCAGTGTGTCCGTTTCCTCTAATTTTACCCGCTCAATCAATTGCTTTGCTTGCTCTGCCATCACTTCATCCGATGCTAGAGTCAACTGCATCAACTAGAGTCAACTGCATCAAATTGATACCTATTGGCTGCTGATTAGTCGCGCCTAACTCATCTAAATAGATTCGCTGCACTTGATCGCTGTTGAGAAATATTCGATGAGTTTTTTGATCCCTTGGTTCTAGAGAGCGTGATGAAAAAATGACCACACAGAACCAGTCATCGTACTGAAAACGATTCCGGTTCAGGTACATCAGCGACTAGGTAAAGAACCGATGGTAAAGAGCTTCATCTCTTTGGAATTGAACTTCAGCAAAAAAGATTACCCTGGATGTTGCATCCTCTGGAGGTAAAAACACACCATCGATGCGAAAAGCGGTTTCTTTGACTTCAACTGATTCAAATCGATAGTTTTGCCCTTGCAGAGGAGGATTATCAACCAGTTCAAAGAGTAACCCAGGAAAGCGCTTAAAAATTTGATAGTAAATGGAATCTCGTTTCACTACTTCATCCTAAAATTCTCTCGTTATCCGATCGCGGATTACGACCAAGCCATAAAAATTAATCCTAACTCGGCTGAAGCTTATGCTAATCGAGGAGTAGAACTGCTTGCTAAATAACTGCGATGCCTGTGGCGGGCGAAGCCATCGCAACTTCCATTTTTCGTTCGCTGATTTTGAGCGGGTAGGGTTTATCTTTATTTAAAGAGAGAGAGATTAAATCCTATAAACTATACAAAAAGTAGCTATGGCAAGCGGTGAAGTATTTGATACCAAAACAAAATCCCTATCTGTGCCAAGGGTAAACCTGCTGACCATGTTCCGGCTGGGTTTATTTCAGATGGGATTGAGCATGATGTCCATTTTGACTCTGGGGGTACTCAACAGAGTCATGATTCAAGAAATAGCAATTCCGGCGACGCTGGTATCAGTAGTTCTAGCACTGCCTTTATTTGTTGCTCCTTCGCGTGTGTGGTTTGGACAGATTTCCGATGCCAAGCCGTTATGGGGATACCACCGCACAGCTTATGTCTGGGTAGGGGCGGCAATATTTGCGATCGCAGCATTTTTAGCGGTACAAGTAATGTGGCAGATGAATCTTGCTGGAAATAGTGCAGGTACTTGGGTATGGACAACCCAAACAATCGGCTGGACAGCACTTTTGGCTTTAGTTTTCGCTGTATACGGTCTAGGAATTTGTGCTAGCGGTACTGCTTTTGCTGCTTTGTTGGTGGATATATCTGAAGAAGATAACCGTTCTAAAGTAGTCGGTGTGGTTTGGTCGATGCTAATGGTGGGGATTATTGTTGGCGCGATTATTAGTGCCAGCTTGCTGAAACAGTTAACGCCAGAAGCAACTGTAGAAACCTTGCAGCCAGCCATCAATCGGCTATTTACTATCGTCCCAGCAATTGTATTTGGTTTAGCGATCACAGCGACATTTGGCGTAGAAAAAAAGTACTCTCAATACTTAACCCGTTCCACACTGGTGAACCGGGAAGATAGCATTACTCTAGGCAATGCTTGGAAAATCTTGACAGCTAGCCCACAAACAGGTGTATTCTTCACCTTTTTATTGGTGATGACCATCAGTTTGTTTATGCAAGACCCGATTTTGGAACCTTATGCGGGTCAAGTTTTTGGTATGCCCCTAGCGGAAAGTACCAAATTAAATATTTTTTATGGAACGGGTCTACTGATTGCCTACGGCGTTACGGGCTTTTTCATAGTGCCGCGATTAGGTAAGCGCAGAACTGCACGTCTAGGCTGTATGTTGGTAGCATTCTGTGCAATATTGTTAGGCATCTCAGGATTTACAGCTAATGCAGCGGTTCTCAAACTAGGTTTAGTCTTGTTCGGTTTAGCCACAGGTTTCTTAACTACGGCAGCAATTAGCTTGATGTTGGATCTCACAGCAGCGGAAGCCGCAGGTACATTTATTGGAGCATGGGGATTAGCGCAGTCCCTCTCTAGAGGTGTGGCGGTAGTAATCGGAGGTACAGTTTTGGATATTGGACGCAAGCTGCTACCAAGCCTAGAACTAGCCTATGGGCTGGTATTTGCCCTAGAAGCAGTGGGAATGGTGCTGTCGATTTGGTTTCTCAATCGGGTGAACGTCACAGAATTTCAAACAAGTACCAAGCAAGCGATCGCTGCGGTTTTGGAAAGCGATTTAGACTAAACTAGAAATTTAAACCAACCCTAATCTACCTAATCGTCGCTCAGGAAAGCCTTTGCGCCAGAATTAACCAATGAATGATTTTTGGACAACAATTCTTGATTTTGCCCAAACTACCACTACTAGAGTGGGCAAGCAGCTAATGCAAGATTTTGGGCAAGTACAGGCTTCCCAAAAAGCTGATGGTAGTTTGGTGACGCAAGCAGATAAATGGGCAGATCAGGAAATTCGGGATGCGATCGCTTCTACTTTCTCTGGTTACGGCATTTTGAGCGAAGAGAGCGATCAGTCATTTCCCGGTACTGAGTGGTGCTGGGTAATTGATCCTCTAGACGGTACAACCAACTTTACACGCGGCATTCCCCTCTGGACAATATCTCTGGGTTTACTGTATCGAGGTACACCCATTTTCGGTTATATTTACGCGCCTACCTTGAATCAAGCTTTTCATGGTTTCTGGGCAGGTTCATCTGGTTTAGCAACGCCAACAGGAGCATTTCTCAACCACCACCCCATCCACACTAGTATAGATAGTCCCAGCAACAATCACTTTTTTAACCTCTGTTCTCGTAGCACCGCAGCTATCAAAAACGGCTTTCCCTGCAAAATCCGCATGTTGGGTGTGGCTAGCTATAACTTTTTGACAGTTGCTACTGGGGCTACTCTAGGTGGTATTGAAGCGACACCAAAAGTTTGGGACTTAGCGGGCGCTTGGGTAATTGTCCAGGCTGCTGGTGGGGTCTGGTTATCGCTTAAGTCAGAGCCGTTTCCGTTGTCAGCGGGAGAAGATTATAGCGATCGCTCTTTTCCTACCCTTGTGGTTAGTCGTCCTGAATTAGTTTCGGTATTTCAACCTTTTCTCGAAGCTGTAAAAATTTAATTTAATCTGTCGCTCATCCGCCTGAAAACAGTTATTTTGCCAACCAGCCTAGTGGGCGGCATACCCGATATTAAACTTAACAAGGCCCTAATCAAACAAAGAATTTAGTATAAATAAAGCTGGTAATAATCCTGATTTAAGTGCAAAATCAGTGTACTTATTAATTTAAGTAGTGTTGTGGCTTTCATTACACTGGTTAATTTAGTATAAAAAATTTTATGTTGTCTAATCTAGATTTAATTCGAGAGTTTGTGCAAAACTCTATCCAGAGAAAAGAAGTTTTGTTGTCAAATCCTGCTTTGACAGCGCAAACAGTGTATAAAACCAACCAACTGACAGCGAAATCTGAAGGCGTGATTGCCACTGCCCAACTATCTAACACCCTATCTGAATTCTTGATTTATCCAAAATCATCCCAATGGGAATTGATAAATCAGGCATTAGCAGAATATAGTTACTTGCTCAAAGGAGAAGTAGATAGTCGAGGTTTCTATCAGTATCAATACTGTGAAGTTCCCAAAGGCTATGAGATGCACTGTACTAAATCTGTGCTTCTATGGCGAGCTTGGTGGAAATATCGCAAGTATACTTCAAGGCTAGGTATTCCCTTGGAACTTTTGATTAGAACACGAGATTCATGGTATCCAATTAGAGATTTAATTATTAGTGACGGCCTTCTTTATATCAAAACCTTAGGAAGTGAGATAGCACTTGACTCAAATGACTTGGTTACTTGGTTAAGCAAAATTGATGTAAGTTCCCAAAATTAAAGACATATTTACCTTAACGTGAAAGCCAGTCTAGAAGCAGCTTTTAGATATTGTCTCGTTCCCAGTCTCCGACTGGGAATGCCATCCTAGGGGCTGCCGCCTCCCTTGCTGGCGGTAGAGCCGCTTTTGAGTTGCATTTCCAGCCTCTTGCTGGAAACGAGATTTGAAAAGGCTTTTAGCTTCAGTTGACACGTATGACAGATGTCCGCCCCTATAGCCCAATACGCTTGGGTTAAGGCTTAACTCTTTGTCAAACAAAGTCAATTTTTTAACGAACCGCAAAGGGCGCAAAGGACGCAAAGGAAGAGAAGAAAGGGAAGAAAGGAATGCTTAACTGAACTGTATTGCCCTATAGCCGATTGATTATGTTGCAAAGATTTTGAAAATGGTATGACAAAATATTAGGCAAAAGACATGAATAAAAATGAAAGGACTTTGGCTCGAAAACAACCAATTGCAATTACGCACGGATATTCCCATTCCTGAACCACCACTGGGAGAAGCTTTGGTACGCGTCTTGCGTGCGGGTATCTGTAACACTGATCTGGAACTGCTTAGAGGCTACTATCCCTACACTGGTATTTTAGGTCATGAATTTGTTGGTGTTGTTGAACAAGGGCCAGAACACTTAGTTAACCAACGCGTAGTTGGAGAAATCAACGCTGTGTGTGGGCATTGTCGGTTTTGTCGCAGCGAACAACCAACTCACTGCGAAAATCGCACAGTTTTGGGTATTGTCAACCGCCACGGTGCCTTTGCTGAATATCTCTGTTTGCCAATAGAGAACCT
Organism: Nostoc sp. NZL; assembly: GCF_015714705.1. Taxonomy (NCBI): domain Bacteria; kingdom Bacillati; phylum Cyanobacteriota; class Cyanophyceae; order Nostocales; family Nostocaceae; genus Nostoc; species Nostoc sp. NZL. Next base: position 51,078 of record NZ_WBKL01000127.1, read on the forward strand.
GCATCCCGTCCCTGATAATGTGCCCACAGAAGTAGCAACATTTACCGAACCTATAGCAGCAGCTTTGGAAATTCAGCAGCAAGTGCCATTACGTCCAAATGACCGAGTGCTAGTGGTTGGAGATGGCAAACTAGGGCAGTTGGTTGCTCAGACACTAGCCCTAACTGGCTGTGAACTCTTAGCTGTGGGGCGACATCGAGACAAATTGGCTAACTTAGAGGCACGAGGAATAAAAACGAGTCTAGCCGATGCTGTTACAGATGGATATTTCGATATCTCAGTAGAATGTACTGGCAACCCAGAAGGATTTGCGATCGCCCGCCGCGCCCTACGTCCCCGTGGTACGCTGGTACTTAAAAGTACTTATGCTGGTAACCTCAGCATAGATGCTTCTTCTTTAGTAGTGGATGAAATAACTCTCATCGGCTCCCGTTGTGGCCCCTTTACTCCAGCCCTCCAGCTACTAGCTACAGGACAAGTTGACGTGCAACCACTGATTCATGCCACTTACCCCCTCATTGAAGGGCTTGCAGCTTTTGAACACGCCCAGAGTCGGGGTGTTTTAAAAATCTTGCTAGAAATTGGTCAATAACAATAGTTAGGAGTTAGGAATTAAGAGTTAAGAGTGATTTTCGCTCATTCACTTAATACAGATAAGGATTAGTCTTCGGTTGATAGTCAAGACAATCGATCGCTTCTTCTGTATTGGCAATAGATGGGCGTACAGTACATTTAAGACGGTAATTGTCAGTAAAAAATTGGCAACCGGTACAGGGGATTTGATGCATTTGCTTGGCTGTAGCCACACTATCTCGTGCTGCTGTCCAGAGACTCAAAACAACGAGAATAGTTACAGTCCAAGCAGTGATAAAGCATATTGGGATTAACAAAGGTTGAATCCCATGAAGGAGGAAAGATATCAGTTCTAACATAGTATGTCCTGATACAAATTAGGAATTAGAAGTATATTAACTCCTAACTCCTAATTCCTAGCTTCTTACTATAGAAGTATAAGTTAAATGCCAGCATGACCCAGCGCTAAACCAGTGACAAGCATTCCCAGAACAAGGAATGGTTGGGCGCTGGCTTGGTACTTAACATCATTCTTCACCGGGTCGCGCAGAAAATACATATCCTGCAAGGTGATTTGCGGGATGATTAACAGTATTAGTATTGCTGCATACAAATTCTCATGGATGCTGACGAGATAAGCTGCAATCAATCCTTGAAATACGTCAATTGTCACTACACAAATCCATGCCGCAGTGGTGATGCCAAACATTACCGGTAGTGAATTTAATCCTAGCTGGCGATCGCCTTCTACACTCTTGAAATCATTGACAATGGCAATTCCCAATCCAGCCAAGCTGTAGAACATTGTCAAAATCACAATTGTGGAGTTGAGGTCACCAAACAAAGCGTGTCCTGTAGACCAAGGTAGGGTGATATAGCTTGCACCTAAAGCGTAACTGCCTAGCCAGCCGTTTTGCTTGAGTTTCAGGGGAGGTGCAGAATAAATATAGGCGATGAAAGAACCGATGATGGCGATCGCTGTAATTGTCGGGAATTCATGACCAGACCACACGTCTAGCGCAAACGCCAAAGCAATACCAGCAATCAGTAATACCCAAATTTGAATAATTACCTGGGGTAGAGGAATTGCCCCAGAGGGAATGGGGCGATATGGTTCATTGATGGCATCAATTTCGCGATCGTAGTAATCATTAAGGATTTGGGTGTAACCTGTCATCAATGGCCCAGCCAGCAGCATACAAGTTGCTACCTTCAACACATTTTCCAGCGTCCAAGTATAGTTACCAGAAGAAGCCGCACCACAGACTACGCCCCAAATTAGGGGAATCCAGGTAATCGGCTTCATTAACTGCAAACGGATTTTCCAAATTGAAGTTTCCCCTGCTGCTGCACCTTTCATCCCCAGTAGCTGCCTAGTTTTTGCACTGCGATCGGCAGATGCAAGCGCTTGTTCGCTGGGATTACTTGCCACTGAGTCTAATACCTCAGATGGGTTGGGGTCTGGGGTAATGGGAGTTGATTCTGACATAAGGCGTATTTTTTTTAGAGCGAGAAGTTAGGAGCTAGGAGTTATGAATTATTGTTTTATTCCTAACTCTTCACTCCTAACTCCTAACTAAATTAAAACGAAATTATCAAATAATTATTCTGAAACTTGGCTCCAGCAACGGGTCTGCCACTCAAAGCAGGGGGTAGGGAAATATTCCGTCGCTGGTCTCCTGCTTCTACCGTGACTTCTGGCCCATATTGGGTAAGTTTGACTTGCTTTTTGTCAAAGCCTGGCAAGAATAAGCGTACCTGACGATTGTGGATGTCTATTTCAATTGGTTTGGGAGCCTGTAACGCTTGTGCTTCAAAGTTAGGTAGGGCATCTATCAGTGGTTGCCAATCACCTGTTGGCGAGTCAGGAACAACGCTCACAGGTAGAGGTATAAATTCTTCTGATAGATTAGCATTAGTCTCAGTAGACACAAGCAGAACACCACCAACAGTTAAACCAATTTGTTGAGCACTACCCCACAAATAACGAGCATTTGCTACCTCAATGGGATCTCCTGTGGTCACTATGAACGCAGCGAGACGCTTAGGGTCAGCAAGAGCGGCTCTCCCCTTTTCTAAGAAATTATTGACTTGGTTCGTAGGCCCTGCAAAGTTATCTGCTGTCCAGTTGACATTGAAAAAGCTGCTAATTAGCGGTTGAATCAAGGGCGATTCAGTAATTGTCTTACCCAAATCGGAGTTGACAAACAATTGCCGAAATCGCCGGACATACCAACTGAGAGATTCTGGTAAACCCAACATCCGCAAAGTTAAAGAGTCACCCGTGCCATCGTAGACGATCGCATCATATTTGCCACTGGCATCATATTCACGGATAGCATTCAGGGCCAGGGCGTTGTCCATACCTGGCAATACTACCAGTTCTTGACCAAAAACGTCTTTGAATATGGGCGTGCGGAGATATTGTGCCTCCAGTTTCTTCGCTTCGTCCCAGTTGCGCTCTAACAGTACAGATGCTTGAAACTGGACTGCTTGCAAATTGGGAGCGATTTCCTGGGGATCGGCAGAAATGGGAATACCCAGCAGAATTGACAATGTTGGTTCTGCTTGTCCTGCTAGGAGTACGCGCTTGCCTTGACTTGCCAATAATTTGGCGGCGGCGATCGCAATTTTGGTACGAGCGGTGCCGCCTTTGCCCAAAAATGTCAATATTAGAGCCATTACTTGATTCCTATTTTCACCGCCGGTCTTTTCAACTCCAACTTAGCACTCAACAAAGATTCTCAGCCTGTGCTTTAAACTTCAGAGTCAAAGAAAAACCAGGGTTTGAGTTCTTTATTACTACACAGGTTTGATTTCATCTTCAAAAAACCAAGTGGAAGTATTGTCGTCAAACAGCACGACTACACCGATCCCAGCACCATCGGTGACTTTGTAGCCTTGGATAATACCCACTTGTCCTAGTTTTTTCACAATTGGGGGAGAAACGCGATCGCGCAAACGAAAGACTTTAACCTTTTGTCCGATTTCCATGCCTGATTACAATGCAATAAACCAAATCTCAGTGTAGCGGAATCCGTGACTCTGCTCTCACAAATTCAGTGGAGATAAGGAAGAAAATTCCAAACTTCTAAACTTCTGACCTAACAGCATTTATGACCGCTATGAAAATCATTTGCGTGCATTTCAACTCATAGGCACTCGCTACGAGGCAATATCTTTAGCAGAGAACCGCTTATGGTTGGAAGAGTTAGAACTAGGATTGGGTCTTTGGCAAGGTTCTTATCAGCAGACCACAAGTTTGTGGTTGCGTTGGTACAATGCGGCAGGTTGGGTGCCGACGCGAAAGGAACAAGCAGAACAAGAGCGCCAGCGGGCTGAACAAGAACATCAACGTGCAGAGCGATTGGCAGAATATTTGCGATCGCAGGGAGTTGATCCAGATAACTTGAGTTAGGGAATGGAGTAGCGCTTCAATCATTGCAATGGTTAAACATCCTGAAAAGCGATCGCATTTGACTTTTAAACCCGTTTGTGATAAACACAGCCTGCTGGCTTGTTCAGAGAGTTATAGGAACCAATTGATAAATTAACTGGTCTTGCCAGGGTAGGATGTGCTTAAGAGGAGAAAAATGGTAATTAGTAGGTTGTGTGTTTAACAATGCTTTTTAAAATAAAGTTTTTGATGGTAGGCTAGTGCGGCAAAGTACGCTCCAGTAGTATAAAATTCGCAAATAACTTGCCTGTGGTGTGTGGTGGTTTTTAAGGATGAGAATTTCGCTTAAAGATAATTCAACTTGGTTGCAAGTGCGGCGTTATTGGGAATTGCTGCACGTTTTGGTAGCACGAAATCTTAAAGTACGTTATCGAGGTTCGTTCCTAGGGGTTTATTGGTCGCTGTTGAACCCGTTGATCATGACCGGGCTGTACACTGCAATTTTCGGCGCAACTTTTGCCTCCTATTACGGCAACTCAATACTGAACTACGTATTGGCAGCCTTTACGGGACTGGTAGTGATCAATTTTTTCTCAGCTTCTACCTCCCAGGCATTGAGTAGTGTAGTAGGTAATGGCTCATTATTGAATAAAATTAGTCTGCCAGTAAGCGTTTTTCCTCTATCGATGATTACAGCAAATGTATTTCAGTTTTCGGTGGGGACATTTCCGTTGCTGGCATTGATGACTTTCATTAATTCCAAGAGTTTAGTCAATGTGTTGGCGCTGGTGTTTCCAATTTTGGCCCTAGTTTTAGTTTCTACAGGAATCAGTTTTTTAGTAAGTTCTTTGTACGTATTTTTTAGAGACTTGCCTTACTTTTATGAGTTAGTAGTATTTGTGATTTGGCTCAGTAGCCCTATATTTTATCCAGCAGCTATTGTTCCACCACAGATAAGGCAGTTTTTACGTTTAAATCCACTAGCACCAATTATTGAAAGTCTGCGTCAAATTACATTATCAGGTTCTCTACCAGATTTGGGCTTAATTTGGGGAGCTTTGCTTAGTGGGGTAATTATTTTAGCCCTAGGATGGACTTGTTTTCACTTGTGGCGACATCAATTTATGGATTTGCTGTGAATGGAAGTAATTCGCCTAGATAATGTTTCGCTGTTGCGACGGACACAAGAGGAGTTTTCTTATGACCTTAAGAAAACAATGCTATCTATTTTAGAGGGTAAATATCGTCAGCCAGTAAAAAAGTTAGTACTGGATAACATTGATTTTGTGGTTGAAAAAGGTGAAAAGATTGGTATTATTGGTGCGAATGGCTCCGGTAAATCTACTCTTCTAAAGGTCATTTCTGGAATTTTACAACCTACCAGTGGAACAGTACGGGTACGAGGTCAAATAGCTCCTTTGATTGAATTAGGAGCAGGTTTTGATTCGGAAATTTCCGTAATGGATAACATTCTGCTGTATGGTGTTCTGCTGGGATATTCCAGATCAGAAATGCGGAATAGAGCGCCTTCCATTTTGGAATTTGCAGAATTGCAAGATTATGCTTTTGTTCCAGTTAAGGGATTATCTTCGGGTATGTCAGCACGTTTGGGATTTGCGATAGCGACAGATGTGCAGCCAGATATTTTAATCTTAGATGAGGTGTTATCGGTAGGAGATGAAAGTTTTAAGAATAAATGTAAGCAAAGAATTGATAATTTTTGGAATGGAAATGCAACAGTTTTAGTAGTATCTCATGATTTAAATTTTGTTAAGCAATATTGCAATAAGTTAGTTTGTTTAGCTCAAGGAAAGGTAGAGTTTATAGGCGAACCTGAAGAAACAATCAAACATTATCTGAGTACATTAAGATATACAGACAATAGCTAAAGATGAATAACTTAGACTATCAAGAATTTTACAATGAAAATTATTATCTAGGAATGGTACCTGGTATTCCTTATGATAGGACAGCCAACGCTGGACATTGGCTACGTTTTTTTAATGCAGTCGCCGATAAGTTAGTAAATTATGTGTCGCCTACTTCTGTTTTAGATGTTGGTTGTGCCAAAGGTTTTTTGGTGGAAGCATTTTACAACCGAGGTATTTTTGTACATGGTTTTGATTATTCTGAATACGCAATATCTTGTGTAAGAGTAGATTTAAAACCTTATGTTTTTGTTGCTTCTGCTGCTGATTCAAGTGCTTTTAAGAAAGCTCAACATCAGTATGATTTAATAACATGTATTGAAGTGGTTGAGCACATGCCACGGCATGAGGCATTAGATGCAATTAAAAATATGTGTCAACATGCCAAAGTAGTATTTTTTTCCTCTACTGCTGATGATTTTGCAGAACCAACGCATTTAACGGTTTTACCTCGGATTAATTGGCTCAAGATATTTCTAGATAATGGCTTCATTCCTGATTACAACTTTAATATATATGACTTAGTACCTCATGGCATTTTATTACGAAGAATAGAAGATGAAATTAGCGAAATTAATAAGCTTATTGAATTCATTGAATGGCAATTTGATAGTTTAAAGATTGAGATAAATAATAGAAATAATATCCAAGCTAAACTCATAGATTTAGAATCTAAAGTAAATTCTCTTAAAGCTGAATCGGAAACTTCCCAATCTCTGCTACAAGCAACTCAAGCTGAATTGGAAACTTCCCAATCTCTGCTACAAGCAACTCAAGCTGAATTGGAAACTTCCCAATCTCTGCTACAAGCAACTCAAGCTGAATTGGAAACTTCCCAATCTCTGCTACAAGCAACTCAAGCTGAATTGGAAACTTCCCAATCTCTGCTACAAGCAACTCAAGCTGAATTGGAAACTTCCCAATCTCTGCTACAAGCAACTCAAGCTGAATTGGAAACTTCCCAATCTCTGCTACAAGCAACTCAAGCTGAATTGGAA
>NZ_WBKL01000145.1:0-79016 GCF_015714705.1 Nostoc sp. NZL
GTGGTGGTGATGGATAATTTATCCGCACATAAACTAGATTCAATTGTGCCAATGATTGAAGCTGTAGGTGCGAAAGTTATCTGTTTATCCTCATATTCCCCCGATTTTAATCCAATTGAACTATGGTGGTCACAACTTAAATCTTTTTTACGCAGTTTCGCTCCAACTACAACAGAAATGATTGATAAGCTAATCTCAGTTGCACTCGAATTAATAAATCCTCAACATTTAAGAAACTGGTTTGCTAGTTGCTGCTACTGTACCTCATAACAGCCGTAGATGCTGTAAGCATCTGCGGAGGCTTGTGGACGTACTTGAAACAAAGAAACGCTTCCTGTTGAGCGATTAAGAGCAACTCCTTTGTAGGTTACGCTAGTGTCAGGATTGCGGGCTGTTGTACTAGCAACCGATATAATATCGCCACCAACAACTCCGTCTGTGGCAAGGCGACGAATACGCATTTGCAGATTTACCACATCACGGTTTCCAGTTTCTGGATCTTTAATTCGCTTTGCTGAAAGTAACTCAACTTCTGCCTTTTTGCCAAAAGCAGGCTGCACAAATTGACCAGGACTAATTGCTGATGTTGTAGCACTAGTTGGGGATGGTAATACTGTTGCTTGTGGAGAAGTTGTAGCTGTAGGACTTGGGACTTGAGTGGGAATGGTGTTACTGACTGTATTAGTAGCATTTAGTGTCTGCCGCAACGTGAAAACTTCATAAGCTACATAGCCGCTACATCCCAAAGCCAAAGTAGAGAGTAATACAGCTACACCAGATAAAAATGTACTCACACCGTTGCCTCGATTTCGTATTTCTGTATATGCAGGTTGACTTAGGTTTCTATTTCGTAGTCCCATAAATTATGTTTGTGCGTAGGCGGAGCCCGTCGTAGACATCGCCTATGTATGAAACATGTGAACATCTTCCCTATACTAGTTAAGTAACTTTACTGAGCAATTACTTCTCTCTCCGGAAAGAAGTCTTTGGCAAAGTCAAAATATCTATCTTTGGGATAAGGAAAATTGGTGAGACTTAAGACTTTAAATCAACCACTAGGTGTTTTGTTAATATTTTTGACTAGCCAGATAGGATTTAGTTCTATTGCGAAAGCACAAACCCCAGTTGCACCAACAACTACCACAAAATCAATTTGTTCTACCCAACTGGGAACAGCTATAGATGCTGTAATCAATCGCCCCTTATTCAGTCGGGTGCGCTGGGGAATTTTGGTACAACCCCTGTCAACCGGGCAAACTCTTTACAGTCGAGATGCTCAAAAATATTTTACTCCCGCGTCTAACCTCAAATTGCTGACAACAGCAGCAGCATTGCAGCAATTGGGTGCTAATTTTCGGATTCGCACCTCTGTTTATCAGAATGGCAATGGTGTTTTACGTGTTGTCGGTAGGGGAGATCCTAGTTTAAGTGATGCTGAACTGCAAAAATTGGCACAGCAGCTAAAACAGAAAGGTATTACTCAAATTCAGCGATTGATAGCTGATGATAGTTATATTCAAGGTGATATTGTTAACCCCACCTGGCAATGGGAAGATGTGCAGTCAGACTATGGCGCACCAGTTAACAGCTTTATTCTGAATCAAAATCTTTTTAGCTTAAAACTTGTACCGCAGGCTGTAGGTAAATCTTTACAAGTCGTATGGACTGATGCTGGCGAAGCGAGACAGTGGCGGACAATTAATCAGTCAGTAACCGTTGCCCAAAATCAACCAAGCTACGTCAACGTTACCCGCGAATTATCAGGAACAGTATTACGAATTCAAGGACAACTGACAACAAATTCTGAACCGACTTTAATAGATTTGCCTGTAGTTGACCCTAATTATTACTTCTTACGGCGCTTCCGTACTGCTTTGGCAACAGAAAAAATTTCCTTGGGACAAACATTAGTAGTAAATGGTGGTGTTAATCAAGAGGAAATAGCATTTGTAGAGTCGCCACCTTTAGCTGAATTATTAGCAGAGACAAATCTAAATAGTAATAATCTTTATTCTGAAGCACTGTTGAGAGCATTAGCTGTAGAAAAACCCAAAGTAAAAAATCAGACTAGTGCTGATGTAGGTTTGGAAGTTGTCAAAGCGAGTTTAACTCAATTGGGAGTTGATCCAGCAAATTATATTTTAGTGGATGGTTCGGGTTTATCGCGTCGTAACTTAGTGACACCAGAAGCTTTTGTACAAACTTTGCGGGGAATAGCAAGAACACCAACAGCATATCTGTATCGCGCATCTTTACCCGTGGCGGGTAAAAGTGGAACCTTGAAGGGTCGTTTTCAAAACACATCTGCTGAGGGCATGGTGCAAGCCAAAACAGGTACGTTAACGGGTGTAGTTTCTCTATCTGGATATATGAATACGCCTAAGTATGAGCCTTTAGTTTTTAGTATTATTGTGAATCAATCAGAACAACCTGCAACAGTTGTGCGGCAGGCAATTGATGAAATTGTTGTGTTGTTAACGCAGTTGCAGCGTTGTTAATATTATTGCCATCAAATTAAACAACAGGTTGACTAATTCGGAGTCCCATGATCACTAAATCCCGTTCAACGCTATCAATTTCGGCGACTTCAGGTAAATGTCCCCAATGTTGAAAACCAAATGTTTCAAAAAGCTTTAAACTGGGTTGATTGTGGGCAAAGATGAAGCAAACTAGGGTCTTTAAACCCAAACTACGACTTTCACTAATTGCTTGTGCTAATAGTTGTCGTCCCAAACCACACCGATGAAAACTAGGGGCTATGTAAATACTAATTTCGGCAGTCTTACTATAGGCGGGCCGCCCATAAAAGGATTGGAAACTAAGCCATCCAGCAATTACTCCCTCTACTTCGATTACCCAAAGTGGCCGTTGTGAAGGCGATCGCCCCTTAAACCAAGGAAGGCGACTTTCCACAGATACTGGCTCTAAATCAGCAGTTGCCATGCGGCTAGGAATTGCAGCATTATAAATTGCCACAATTGCAGGCAAGTCAGTTTCAATCGCATGGCGAATAGTCATTGCTACCGTCTTGGAAAAAATCTTGAGAAAATATTCAAAAATAATACAGCGTTACGGAAGCTGTAATCCTATCTCACCAGAATAGTTTTAGCTCCCCTTCGCACCGCTTGGATAGGATTTGCAGTTCCTCCGGTTCCTCCATCGACAGCTAAAATCTGATAACTTAACGTTGACTGCTAATGTTACATCTAGTATCGTTGAGCGGGGAAAAACCAACGTGAAAGCACAGGTATTTAGAGGCGTCAATCAGTTGTCTTACGAAGATATCCCAGTTCCAACCCTAGAACCAGATGAAGTGCTGGTACAGGTGCGGGTTGTGGGGTTGTGTCAGTCAGATATTAAAAAAATTCGTTATCCGCTGTATGAACCACCGCGCATTTTTGGACATGAAACTGCCGGTACGATCGCAGCATTAGGCAATGATGTCAGAGGTTGGCAAGTTGGACAACGGGTAGCGGTAATGCACCACATCCCCTGTATGCGTTGCGCCTACTGCCTAAATGATAATTTCTCCATGTGTGATGTCTACAAAAACATCTCCACAACCGCAGGCTTTAATGCCAGTGGTGGCGGTTTTGCCGATTATGTCAAAGTTCCCGGACATATTGTCCAAAACGGCGGACTCATTCCCATCCCTGATAATATCAGTTTTGAAGAAGCGAGTTTTGTAGAACCGACTAACTGCTGCTTGAAAGCTGTGAAAAAAGCTCAAATTGCTCCAGGGCAAACTGTCTTAGTTACTGGTGCTGGGCCAATTGGGTTAATGTTTATCATGTTGGTGAAGTATTTTGGAGCAAAAGCGATCGCTACCGATTTACTACCCTCTAGAATTGAAAAAGCCTTGAGTGTTGGTGCAGAAGCAGCTTTTGATGCTCGTGATCCCGATTTACCAGCAAAAATTCATGCCCTAACTGGTGGACTGGGTGTTGATGTTACCCTGCTGGCTGTTCCTAGTGAGAAAGCCTTCTTTCAAGCACTTGACTGTACCCGCAAAGGTGGCAAAATCTTGTTTTTCGCCGAATTCCCTGATGAAGTAGAAATTCCCATCAACCCTAATATCCTCTACCGTCGGGAAATTGACTTAATCGGCAGTTATAGCTCATCTTATCGGCTTCAGAATCTATCAGCTGATATTGTATTTAATCAGCGAATTGACGTGCAAGCATTGATTAGCGATCGCTATCCATTAAAAGATTTATCAGCAGCTGTCGAAGTTGCGATCGCACCCACACCGGATACTTATAAAATCCTAATTTATCCGTAAAATAACGTAGATATAGGGACGCAGAGAGATTATTCTTTGCGTCCTCGTCTCTTCTTCCCTTATCTCCCCATTAGCCCAAACAAAATGCTTATTACTCTAGTTGCAGTCGCCTTACTAGCTTTTTACGTCGCCTGGAATCTCGGAGCAAACGATGTTGCTAACGCGATGGGAACCTCTGTAGGTTCTAAAGCTGTTACCCTCAAACAAGCGATAATAATTGCTGGGGTATTAGAGTTTACGGGTGCTGTATTGTTTGGACATGAGGTAACGGAAACTCTCGCAACGAAAATTACCAATCCCCTTTTATTCGCAGCTACACCCCAAGTATTAGTTGCTGGGATGGTAACTGTATTAATTTCCTGTGGTGTGTGGTTGCAAATTGCCACATCACGCGGTTTACCAGTATCCTCTTCTCATGCGGTTGTTGGTGCGATCGCTGGATTTAGTTGGGTAGCTTTGGGAGTAGGTGCAATTGATTGGTCATCAATTGGCTTGATTACCATTGGCTGGGTTTTAACGCCATTAATTAGTGGTGCGATCGCTGCTTTATTCTATAGTCAAATCAAGCACTGGATTTTGGATCAACCCAATCAAATAGTGCAGTTACAAGAATGGATTCCCTGGTTGAGTACTTCGCTGCTAGGTGTATTCGGCGTGATTGTATTACCATCACTAACTCAACCGCTAACCAATTTTGTAATTGAGCAAGTTGGTTTCAACATCCCTGCTTACGACATCCCACTGTTAACAGGTGCAGTAGCAGCAGTTGGACTCACAATCATTAGTTGGCGACAATTGGGAGATTTGGGGAAAACAGAAGAGTCTATTCAATCCCCAGTCCCCAATCCCCAGTCCCCAATCCCTAGTCCCGTAGAAAGATTATTCGCCAGATTCCAACTGCTAAGTGCTTGCTTTGTAGCCTTTGCTCATGGTTCTAATGATGTGGGAAATGCGATCGCTCCTTTAGCTGCGATCGTTTACATCAATCGCACTGGTAGCGTACCTACAGATGGTATCACCATCCCTATTTGGATTTTAATCCTTGGTGGTGCTGGTATTGTTGGTGGTTTAGCTGTCTGGGGTAAAAAAGTCATCGCCACTATTGGCGAAAACATTATTGCCTTGCAACCTAGTAGTGGATTTTGTGCCGAGCTTGCTACTGCTACCACCATTCTCATCGCTTCCCGGCTAGGTTTGCCAGTCTCCACCTCCCACGCTCTTGTCGGCGGTGTAGTTGGTATTGGACTAGTGCAAAATCTTAAGTCGATTAAGTTCAAAACACTACAAGGAATTGCTGCCGCATGGCTAATTACAATCCCCGTGAGTGCTGTTCTTAGCGCTGCCATCTTTAGCATCGCCCGGATCTTATTTCTCTAAGAATTATTAATATTTTCCTAACTTTTTTATCTACTACATCTACTAAAAGTAGAACATAGACTGCAAAAATGCCAAAAAAGCGTGTTTTTGCAGAATTGCTGCTCATTCATTAGAATGTTGTGCAGGGGATAGCGTAACTTTGAATTTCCACAGAAAGATACTTTAATCTCCATTTAGAGATATAAACTGTCACACAAGTTACATTCCACACAAGTTTACAGCTAGTTTGGCAAGTCAGAAAATTTTGTGGCGATGTCTGGGCACAAGTCACCTTGCACCTACGCACATGCATCTGCAAGTCTTTGATAATTACTATTGGCAGCAAAACAATAAATATTTATTTGGAGTGAGATTTTTTGAAAAATAAAAATTTCATTGACAAATAGTTGATCTAAATTAAACTGACCAAATACTTGTCAATGCTGGAGAGAACACGGTGTAGTAACCAGTGGGACAAATTTGATGCTTTGCCAAGTTGTGTTCAGTATGACAGAATTACGTTGAAATGCGGAAGTGCTGTTAAAATTTTCAATTTATCTGACAAAATACAGGAAATTCGTATGAGCGCCAATAAAGTGTACGGGAAGCAGCTTTATCGTCAAAGTGTTAGAGGTTAGAAGCTAATGGGGCGATTCGAGAAGCAACCAGAAAACCCGAGAGTCAGAGGCGAGCTATCCAGAGCAGCAGAAAATGCTCTTTGGGCTGTAGTTGAAGACTTAGAAAATCTTCAGCAGAATGTCCTCAGAGCATTACAAGAAGACGTAAAGCGGCTTCAGTCAGAAAAAAATCGGTTATCTGATGACATTCAAAGCTTGCTAGAGGAAAAAGAGCATTTACAACAAGTGCGCCAAATTACCGAGCAGCAAGTGTTAATTCGTCAACTGGCAGAAGTTCTGGCAAAGCATATATCTTCACAACTGCAATCCTCTTTGGCAACTTTAGCTAACCAAACTATAGAGGGTAAATCTTACGAACAAGCTGCGCTGAAGTCCGCTGAAGTGAGCAGCAATGTAGTAGGTGAAATCAATGAAAAAGTCGAACACATGTTTGACAGCCTGGATGACACCGTTACTGTAACCTTTAACTCGCTGCAACAAGAGCTGAAGAACTATCAAAGCAATCTTTCCCAACAGTTGTCACGGATGTATAGCCAGCAGCAGCAAGGGGAAACGATTTTGGCGGAGTTTGTTAATCGCCTGCATGGAGAACTAGAAAAAACTATAGAAGAAACTTCACGCAAGCCAGCAACAGCAGGTACACCTACTGTTTTGCAATTTACCGAGCCAGAAAAAGACAGTTCTTTTGAGACATCCTCGCCACAGCTTGGCGAAGTAGTAAAAAATTCTCCTGAGCCAATTTCCCCGATCCCTAATAAATTTTCACCAAGGGAAACGACATCAGAACCGACTGTTGTCAGAGAAAACGCCGCGAACCCAATTCCTATTTCTAGCAAGGACTTGTCGCCAAGGGAAACAATATCAGAGCCGCCCGTTGTCAGAGAAAACACCGCGAACCCAATTTCTATTTCCAGCAAGGACTTGTCGCCAAGGGAAACAATATCAGAGCCGCCCGTTGTTAGAGAAAACACCGCGAACCCAATTTCTATTTCCAGCAAGGACTTGTCCCAAAGGGAAACGACATCAGAGCCACTGTCTGCTGTAGTTCCGCCACCAAAGGACAATGCCACCGAACCAATTTCTGTCCTCAATAAGGACTTGCCGAAAAACGAAACGACATCAGAGCCTCCTACTGTATCTGTACCACAGCCAGAAGCAACACAACCTTTACGAAGGAGAAACGCTGCTGAACCAATTTCTGTTATCCGCAGGAACGTGCCGCAGAGCAAAGCTAAATCCTCACCGATTACTGCGCTAGAACCGCAGCCGGGAGAAAAACCTCCGCGATCGCGTGATTCCTCCGGTTTATCGCAGATCCAAATTGGTTTATTGTTGATTGTCTTATCGGCAGTGGTATCGTCGCTTTACAACGTAGCTATCAAGGTGATTTTCCACGAAGGTTCTCAGATTTTTGGAGTATTGGAAGTAGAGCGCTTGCTGCCGCCAACTTTGGGCAATACTCTATTAATTTTGACGCTCAGGTTTATGGTAGTTGTACCACTGATGGTACTGTTGTCTCCTATATTGCATCCAACCCTGTGGCAAGACTTGGAAAACTTGGCTAACTCAGTTCGAGGAAATCCCACATCTGCTAATGCAGCAACTAAGCGGATTTTAATGTTGTCAGTTGTTAGTGGGTGCTTTTTGTTTTTGTCTCAGGTGCTCATATATATTGCGATCGCTCAAGTCACAACAGGAATGGCGATCGCACTATTCTTTGTCTATCCGATGGTTAGTGGTCTATTATCGTGGTTTCTGTTTCGCGATCGCCCTGGCATATTCCGCATCGGTGCGATCGCCGCGATTTGCTGCGGTGAATTGTTGGTTTTAGGGGGTTCTCCCAACACAGGTATGGGTAATACTTCAATGGGAAGCATCGCCGCCATTCTTTCGGGTGTGGCTTTTGCTGCCTACATAATTCTGACGCGGGTCTGTGCTAGCAAAATGCATCCTGTAACTTTTACTTTAATTAACTTCGCTACCATGCTGCTGTTGAGCTTTATCTGCTTGATGTTACCTTTACCAAGTAGCTGGAACTTGCTAATTGACCCCTCAAAGATGCTGGAACTGGTTTTAAGTGCGTTTATTTTGGGTGTGCTGACTCTTGCTGGCTATTTGCTGAACAATGTTGGTATTGGTAAACTAGGTGCCTCGCGATCGGCGATTATCGGTGGTAGTATCCCAGTTTTAACTGTGATTTTCGCTGGGGTAATCATTCAAGAAAATTTGGATATTGTGCAAATTCTGGGAGTGTTGTTAGTCAGCTTTGGTGCGGCTGCTTTCAGCTTTGAAACAATGCGAAATCAGGTTAAACCCTCTAGTCCCACGAATTAAATGACGAGTTCAATCAGTTTAGGTGTGATGGGAGCTAAAGTAGCTCTAATTACTCTCAGCATCAATCCTGACGCGAATACGCCTAGTTGTAACTTCTCTAATTCATCTGTGACAAACAAGATCCCCGGCTTCTTCGAGAAGTCGGGGATCTAAGTTTTCACGAATTGGGACTGCTGTATGGGTGGAGATAACACTGAATAGATGAGTAAGCAGTAATCAAAATAACTTGACTTGTAATATATTTTTGGGGATTTAGCCTGATACAGGTAGGGAAAACACGTATATATAAGCAGTATGAGTAGTACTGACTCAAGCAATTGAGCACGAGTACTTGCTCAAAGTGGATATGGGCAAGGAGTTAAGACCATTGAGGCATATTTTGGAACTAGGAGATGAAGAAGTAGGAGAAATGTTTAGAGTAACTCGTTTTTTAAGCGTGGGAGACTATGGTAGCTACATGAATAATGGAGCGATCGCCTCTGAAACAGGTAGTAACTTTATTCTACTAAAACCTCTGTATGTAACGAGGAATTTTCAATTCCTCGTTACATGCTCTTGAGTTTGGTGAGATAGTATCTTTAATCTATTCCAGTCTGTACTAGTCAATTTGGTCTGCGATCGCCCAGACACCTAGAAAAAGAAGCTTGTATCATACGTTGCTGCGGTTTTTCATCCTTTTATAGCAACAAACTATTTATGTAATTCAAGTTACTCAAATATATAAAACAGTGAGGTAAAAACATACTTTAAAATAGTCAATAGATTAGTTGAATCATGAAAATTTAAAATTCTTTCATGAAAAAAATATAATTTTATTGGAAAAAAATCTCTAAATAATCATTTTATTAAAACCAATATGTTTTATTATATGTATGGCTATTAACCAATTTTTCGGCTATTAGTATGCTCAACAAAGCCTCATGGTTAAGCGATTAAGTCTGAAATAATCGCAGGTTTCTGTGTCAACTCATCAACACAAAAGGATAAATAAGACTTGGATTTAGGAGCCAATATAAAAATATCATCAAATCTTGATTTAAGAAGAATATAAAATATTTAAATATGCATCATCCTTACAGTTAAAAATACATAAAATCGTTTCAAATTAAAAAAATAATGATATGATAAGGAACGATATTTGAAAAAAACAACAGGGATTTTGAAATTGGAATTAATTGCTCTACTTGATGTCTATTATCCTCCCTCAAGCCAACGGCTTATACTGCCGAGACATCACTGGAGGTTGTGAACGAGATGATAGTTCACAACGAGCCATGTGGCTCAACCTCTGAATGTGGCTACACCTGGTAAGCGATTTCTTTTTAGACTACTCCCAATGAACTCTAGCCACCTGTGTACTACAAATAATTCACCAAAGCTGAATAAAAACCATATTTTTCGAGTAACAGATATCCCAGATGAACTGCGCAAACTAGTTTTTACTCCGAGTTGGCATAGTGCCACAATTAGGTGTAAACAGCTTGATGTTGTTGCTCTTGAAAGATTAGAAAAACCCCAGAGAACTTAAAGGCTTTGTAGATTACTTGCAACACAGTTGACTTTTGGGATCTAAACCGCCGTCAAGCTGAACTTGGTGATGTATGTAATTTTCCGGTTAGATGCAGGGACAGTTATAGTAATAACGACTAAATCTGCCTTTTTACCAGAAAATATGCGAAAATAGTAGTTTGGACTACCACGGATCTCATAGTTATCGCATACTAATATAGTCTGAAGTGAAGACATCGCCTTCAGCCAGGTGTATACTACCTATTTTCACTCGATTAACAACTGTGTAAACGTGCTATTCAATTGTCTGTAATATGAGTAACGACATAGATCTGATCAAACGTCTTGACCCCAGTGCGATGGATCAGATCATGCTTTATCTGGCTTTCAGTGCCATGCGGACGAGTGGGCACAGGCATGGGGCATTTTTAGATGCAGCCGCAACGGCAGCAAAATGTGCAATTTACATGACCTATCTGGAGCAGGGGCAAAACCTGCGAATGACAGGGCATTTGCACCACCTGGAGCCAAAACGGGTAAAAATTATTGTAGAAGAAGTCAGACAGGCGCTAACAGAAGGCAAACTGTTAAAAATGTTGGGTTCTCAAGAACCTCGCTATTTGATTCAATTGCCTTATGTCTGGCTAGAAAAGTATCCTTGGCAACCGGGGCGATCGCGCGTTCCTGGTAGCAGTCTGACAAGTGAAGAAAAAAGACAAATTGAGCAGAAACTGCCAAGTAATCTACCTGATGCCCAGTTAGTTAGCTCTTTTGAGTTTCTGGATTTGATTGAGTTTTTGCACAGGCGATCGCAAGAAGACTTGCCACCCGAACACCAAATGCCTTTGAGTGAAGCTTTGGGTGAGCATATCAAGCGCCGTCTGCTCTACTCAGGAACGGTAACACGCATTGATTCTCCTTGGGGAATGCCCTTCTACGCTCTTACCCGTCCTTTTTATGCCCCAGCAGACGATCAAGAACGCACTTACATCATGGTAGAAGATACCGCTCGGTATTTCCGCATGATGAAAAATTGGGCAGAACGGCGACGAAATGCCATGCGGTTGCTGGAAGAACTTGATATCCTCCCAGAAAAAATGGAGCAGGCTATGGAAGAATTGGATGAAGTTATCCGGGCCTGGGCAGATAAATATCACCAAGACGGTGGTATTGCAGTGGTTTTACAGACAGCTTTTGGCGAAAGAGAAGACTAGTAGCGCTACGCAAAATTCAAAAAGCTTACTTTATAAGCTTTTTACTGATTTTGTTCCTTACTTAAAAGTAGGGGTATGGTTAATTTATTTACATTGTAATACTGTACTACTAGTACAAAAGTCACAAAACTGCTTGTGACTTTTGTATTGTGAGTATTTAGTTTGCATAATTTGCAAGCAGAGGGAAATTATAGCGGGTTTTATATAAATAAATATTGTTGCGTTGCTCCAATCATAGTGAGGTGGGCATTACAATGCCCACCCTACTAATTAACCTGTATTTTCAGTCAATTAGCACTGTAATTTAATTAGTGCCGGGTTGCGTTGGAACAAGCGGTTGTGTTGGAACTGGGGTAGACTCGAAACTTGGATTTGAACCCGCAGGTATTATCGTTGGCGGTGTAGACGAAGATGAAGCACCGATAACACTATCATCAGCACTGATACAAGTATCTAGTGCTTGAGTAGCGGGAAAGTCGATTTGACTACGCAAGCCAACCACACACTGCCCAAAGCGCACAGGTAACAAACTACGTCCACAGTAATCTAAAACTGCCGGATTAGCTTCTTCTTTAGTACTTAAGCTAACACCAACTACACAGGTAGCTAACTCTTCAGGACGCCGAGCTTTCCCACAAGAAGAAAGCGCATCTGTAGCAGCAATTTGGGTTTCCTTGTCAATTTTAACCACGCAAGCAGCCAAATCCCTGGGACGCAGTGCTGCTGCACAACCTTCTGATGCCGCTTCTGCCGTTACACCCACGCTCAGTAGGCGACCCGCACAGACACTATAATCATTGTTAACAGCGATCGCTGTATTGGGTAAGATCGTTGTCAACCATCCAGCTATAGCCAAAACTGGTATTGTTAAATTCCTGGAGGTGGAACTGCTTTGTCTGTTCTTCCCTCTGTTAACCACTTTTTTGCTCATTGACATTGCCATTCTCCAAACACCCAAAGTTATGCTAACTTAAATATTTAAAAAATCCTCTGTAATTAAAGAATTTCAGCGGTAGCAAGGTATAGACATAATTAATTATGTTGGAAATTGTGTTAATATAACTGTTTGAAAGATAAGTAGGCAACGTAAAAAGTATTTCAAAGTTAAGAATACTACGTAAACCAATCTGATGATTGAGTAGCCTACGAAACTAAATAAACACAAAAAAGTTATTGGCAGAAGTACGGCGTGACAGGTCGGAATGCAGGCTTGGCAGCTAGTGTGTCGGCTCTACCGACTTAAAGCAACTGGCGCAAAAGTTGATGCCTCTACTTTGGTAGGATACGTCATACCAAGGCAAGCAGCCTCAAAAACCAAGAATCCTCTGATTTTTAATCAAGGGAATGTCAAAATTGAATGTTTGGGTAAAGTTTAAACAGGATTAGATTAAGGAAACTCATGTCCCGATACAGAGGGCCACGCCTCAGAATTGTACGCCGCTTGGGCGATTTACCAGGATTGACTCGTAAAAGCGCCAGACGCGCTTATCCGCCTGGTCAGCATGGTCAGAACCGTAAGAAGCGCTCTGAGTATGCCATCCGTTTAGAGGAAAAGCAAAAGCTCCGCTTCAACTACGGTTTGACAGAAAAACAATTGCTGCGTTATGTGCGGAAAGCCAGACGTGTTACTGGTTCTACCGGACAAGTGCTGCTGCAATTGCTAGAAATGCGCTTGGATAATACCGTTTTCCGCTTGGGTATAGCCCCGACTATCCCAGCTGCTCGTCAACTGGTAAATCACGGTCACGTAACTGTTAACGGTCGTGTGGTTAATATTGCCAGCTACCAATGCCGTCCTGGTGAAGTAATTGCAGTCAGGGATCGGGCACAATCACGTAAGTTGGTGGAAGCTAACTTGCAATATCCCGGTTTGGCCAACCTCCCCAGTCATTTGGAGTTTGACAAAAATAAGTTGGTTGGTAAAGTCAACAGCGTTATTGAGCGGGAATGGGTGGCATTACAAGTTAATGAACTACTTGTGGTGGAATACTACTCACGACAAGCGTAAGCAGTTAGGAGTTATGAGTTATGAGTTTAAAGACAATAATTCCTAACTCCTCACTTTTAACTCCTAACTATTTTCATCCACCAATTTGCGACATGGTGCGAGTGTATGTACCTAAAATGCCAGAATCGCGCCCTTTAAAGTTAATTTCTGGCTTGATTCCGAGTAAATGCCTCACCTGCTCTTGTAATTGAGCGGTACTAGTACCAGAACGCAGAGCAGTTTTTAAATCTATTTGACCAGTTTCATTTAATAAACAGGGACGCAGCCAGCCATCAGCACTAAGGCGCATCCGGTTACAACGATCGCAAAAACATTCCGACATTTGACTAATAAATCCCAGTGTACCCTTCGCACCGGGGATTTTAAAGACATCAGCAGGGCCAAAACCACGAACTTGTGATTCTGTCAACCCCCAGCGATCGCGGATTTGTTGCCGTAAATCGGCTGAAGATATCCAACCGCGATCGCCAAACAAATTTACATTACCAATAGGCATAAATTCAATAAATCTAACGTGCCACTCTTTCTCAATTGTCAGGGCGGCTAAATCTAGAACTTCGTGGTCATTGACCCCAGGAATCACCACCACATTCAGCTTCAGGGGGTCGAATCCGACTTGATGGGCAGCTTGAATCCCATGCCAAACTTGTTGCCAACGAGAACGCCCCTTATTACTAATAATTTGATCAAAAGTGTCGGGATCAAGAGAGTCCAGACTAATATTAATTCGTCGTAGACCAGCATTGTAGAGGTTTTGTGCCATCGGAGCCAGCAAAAACCCGTTGGTGGTCATTGAGAGGTCTTGAGTTTGGGGAAAAGAAGCGATCGCCCTTACCAAATCTACCACCCGCGGCCGCAACAAGGGTTCACCCCCAGTCAAACGAAACCGATTAAAGCCTACTGGAATAAATACCTCTTCAATTAAGGTGAGTAGCTCCTCATCACTCAACAGCTGTTGCTTGAGAATATAGTCCAGTTCTACTCCCTCTGGCATACAGTATTGACAACGAAAATTGCAGCGATCGATTAAGCTAATCCTGAGGTAGTCTACCTGGTTCATCGTTTTATTTTTATTCTCTTTGATTAATTAAGTACCTCGCTGAGGTGGTTTACCCCTTGCCCCTATTTTGTGGTAATCCAAGATACTGCACCACCTCTTAAGTTAGAGCTTACAGATTGTGGCATAATAAGCCGATCGCGTCCACTAGTTAGTCATCAATCGTGCAAGATACCGACTCCATCAACGACCTTGCTGCTGCGTTACTACAGCCAGCAGATATCAGCTTTGAACTGCCCGATCCAGAAGATGAACAGATTCTAGAGTCAGATTTTCAACAGCAGCTAGAAATAGCTTGGCAGGTATGCGATCGCTTTGATTTGCAAACTGAAATCTGGCGGGGGCGAATTTTACGTGCTATCCGCGACAGAGAGAAAGTGGGTGGTGACGGACGCGGTACTGGCTTTCTGCGATGGCTAAAAGAGCGGGAAATCAGCAAAAGTCAAGCTTATGCCTGGATTCAACTGGCGAATAGTGCCGATACTCTCATCGAAGACGGTAAACTTGACCCAGGTTCTGTAAACAACTTCAGCAAACGGGCATTTGTTGAAACCTCCAAAGCATCGCCAGAAGTGCAACAGATGGTGAGTGAAGCCGCCCAAAAAGGCGATCGCATCACCAGGCGGGAAGTGCGTCAACTCAGCGATGAATGGACAGCCATGTCCTCAGATTTATTACCTGAAGCAGTCAAGGAAAAAGCAGCAGATAACACCCTTCCCCCACGCTATATCGCCCCACTGGTGAAGGAAATGGAAAAACTGCCAGAATCGCACCAAAAGTTTATCCAAAAGGAAATAGCTGCTAACCCTGATGTGGATACCCTCAAACAAGTTACTACAGAAGCGCGTAACTTGGCCAAATATCTCAAAGGGGCGGCTCAAGTTCAGGCGCTAACGCAGGAAAATATTGATATTGAAACAGCCTTAGAAGAAGCGCAAAGAGTCGGCTGTTTGAGCATTGCTGCTGACTTGGTGAATCAAGCATCCCAGATTGAACAAACGATCGCTAAACTCTATATGACTTGGAAACGAATCGGCAATTTGGCAGATAGATTATATGTAGATACTGGCGCAAGTACACCCAACTTGCGATCGCTCCTCACTTGCTTGGAACCTCTGGGTGGTGAAATCATGGAATTGCAACTTAGTGGCGCGACTGAACACACTGTGCGTCTGCAAATTCAGGAGACGAGTTAGGGAGTTAATGTAAATTCGACGAACCTCTCCCTGGCTTGAACTAAAGTTCAAGTTTCTCTCCGACTCGGAGAGGGACGGTTTTGCTTAGTAAAACCAGGGAGAGGTCTTTTGATTGAGCTAATTAGGCGGACACTATATGATAAATTCACATTTAATTAGCAGCGCAAGATGTAGCGGTGAGCGAGGAGTTATGGGGCGAGGCAGTGGGAACTTGAGCAACCAAAACCACATTACCATTGGCATCCATTACCCATCCTTGGGCTTCTACAATTTGAGTAGGTTCATTGACAGAGTTAACTTTCTGTGATTTTTCTTCTGTGTTTCGCTGCGCCTGAACAACGGCTCTTTTATGAATACCGCCAGCACGATTCTGACTCTCTGGAGAGAGTGTGATCCAATCTGCCAGCACCGCATCATCAGCTATCAATGGCTGCGTGGGATCGGCTACTAATCCTCCACGCCCAGTAGCAATAAATGAACTCCTGGCTATTTTTCCACCAGAATTACAATCAGCAGCAATTTGCTGGGAAGCATCAACCAGATTTACGGGCAATTCTGCTAATCCTTTACTGGGGTCAGCATCTGGTGAATTGATTTGTACAGTGCCATTTAATAAAGGGTTTTGCTGAGAAAATGCCGTGATGTCACTTGTTCGCAGGTTATTCGGGTTGATTGAGCCTGTTGGGTCAAGCCTTTCTACGTCTGCACGGGTGCGTCGCACAAAACCAAAGATGTTCTTAGTTGTGATTGTGATTTTACCACCAGAGCCAGAGAAGGCGTTGGCGGTGATATCGTTATTTCCGAAGGGAGTAGCAACGAGGAAGCCATTAGGTGCTTTGATGGTGATATTACCGCCAGTTTTATCACCCCCAGCATTAGTGGAGATTTGACTGTTGCGACGCATCAGTAATAAGTCCTGCACCTGTAGCCAAATATCACCACCCCGACCTAACTCACTATTAGATGTGAGTTTTCCTTTGTTGTCCAGAAGTATGGAGCGAGCAGTTATATTGAGTTCACCTGCTGATCCTAAATTACTTACATCTCCTTTGTAGATTGCATTCGGTTGAAGCTTTGGAAGTTCACTGCTGACAGTTATTGCAGCCCCATCCAAGATAATCAATTGTCCTGTGGCGATTGTCAATTTTCCAGCCTCTCCGGAACCTAAAGTTCCAGCAAACAAGCCGCTGGGCAAGCCATCTGCTGCGATTCCTATTAGTTCTATAGACTCTGAGGCGTTGACAGTCAAATTTCCTCCTGAACCTATGGCTGGTATAAATTCTACTGGAGTCCGATATGCTCCACTAGACCGTGTTGATACTTCTGCCCCACCTTGGATAAGCAATTTCCTAGTGTTGATTGTAAGGTCGCCCGCCTTTCCTACACTGGTAGTTATGCTAGAAAGTGTACTAGGATAAGTAAAATTATCTGCTGTCGTAAAGCTACCAATCAACTCTATGGACTCGGAGGCGTTCACAATCAAATTTCCTCCTGCACCATTACCTCTAGTAGAAGTCAATACTTGTGCACCATCTCGAACAATTAATTTCCTGGTAGTAATCTTTAATTCTCCACCATTTCCAACGCTATTATTCCGATTTCTCAAAAGCACAAGAGGGCCAATGAGTTCTACGACTTTGCCCTGCACCTGGATGTTACCACCACCTACCCCACTGACATCCACAGTAGATGGAATATCAGAACCGTCAACAGTTCGCTCGATGAGTTGAATGTTCTGGAAATTCTGGACGCCTTCATATCCTAAGTCCCAATTTTGGTTGTTTGAGTTTAGACTGACCAGACTATTGACAGCAACACTTCCTAGCTCAATTTGTCCTGATACTGCTGTTAAACTTCCACCCTCTAACACAACATCACCGCCTATAAGTGCTAAGGTTTGGCCTGGCTGCACCTGTAAACCAACAGGTTCGCCCAAACTATTGACTGCGCCACCTGGACTAGCTTGGGATTGATTATAGATAGAAGCCGCAGTGACTCCAAATTGTAAGCCAATAGGAACACTTACTGTTAACAGGGGTGCAGCTTGGGGATTTGTGGCGCTAAACTTTGTACCATCGGCAAAGTTCAGACTACTTGCTGTACTTGCAATAAATGAACCGCCGATGTTTAAAGTAGCATTGTTACCAAAAATAATTCCGTTGGGATTAATTAAAAACAGGTTAGCTGTGCCGTTAGCTTTAAGGATGCCATCAATATTAGAAATAGACTTACCCGTTACCCGGCTAATAATGTTCTGAATACCCTCAGTATTTTTAAACTCAGCCGTAGTCCCATTGAGTACAGAAAATTCCTTGAAACTGTGGAACAAGTTGCTTTCTAGTTGGGTTCCACCTTCAATAATTGTGATATTTTCCTGTGTTGTAACTTGAGAATTATTAGGTAGAGTACTATCTTGAATGATTTGGGCAAAAGCACAATTAGCAGAGAAAGTTATTGCGCTACCGATTAAAATACTTAAGCTTTGAAACCAGCCACATACAATACTCATAACGAATAGCAAACTCCTTTTAAAAATTACCACTTGTTAAATAATGGTAACGTTGTACCTTTATTCAGTAACTATATATATTTAAATAGATTACATTATTTAAATCATTAATATACGTTTTGCTATTCTCTAAATCTGATAATATTCGTCATTACAAATAATAAAAGTTAAGGTACAAAAATGTTATGTCGCTAAAAAACTGTGTTCTACTTAATTGAAAATCGCTATTATTAGCGATGCTATTGTCTACTTAACAGCTGAAACGTTTGCTTACTGTGCATAACAAGGAAGTTTTATAACATTAGTAACAAAACAATTGGCTTTTTAGAGCAACGTTATTAGGGATTATCAAGAAATAAATTATTCAATCTTGTGGGATGGACATCTTGCCGATCTTCGATTATGGCCGGGCAAGACACCCACCCTACAACAAGTAGTTGGATATTGTAGTTGGATATTTTTGATTTGGAAGTCCTTTTCCTGTATTCTCAATTAATCGGTATTAGGTGTGAAGTTAACAATACCGCTACGGTTTTCTAGCATTTAACGCAACGTCCTTGCCAGTCCTCGCAGCATTGCAATTTCATGACAACAGGACCTAGACCTGCTGGCAAAAATCCCTGAGGTTGCTTGTTCTCAACAGCATTAGTAGATGGAATTGGAGCTAGTTCGATATTGCACTCAAGCTTAATTTTCAGGACTCTATCTTTTGATATACCGTTTTCTTCGAGTAGCGTGCGAAAATTAGAAGTTTTCAAAATTTCTATAATTTCCTGCTGAATTTTCTCTTCTAACCGCTCTAAAGTTTCAGAATCAATGACTGCTTGTTGTGAAGTTTGAGATTCCATGAATTTTACTTTCCTTGCAGACTGGTAGATGTGTGAACTTATCTTGTAATGTACTAAATTAACGTGACTTCGATTAGTACAGTTTGGCGACGAAGAAATTAAAGATACAGAGTCTAGAGTGACACAACAGCCTTAGGTTTCTAACGCTCTTGCGAACTCCGATAATTATGACTTCAGCTTGGCTAGTAATAATTACGCATTGTGTAACAAAACTTCATATATTTCTGCCGGATTTCCTTAAAGCATTCATGAATATGGCTACTGACCGTTAATTATTTAAGTGGATTGAGTAATTGATACCCCCTCACTTTCATACTCTGCCTACGGTTTGGATAAGCCCATAGGCTTTATTACAAAAGGCGATCGCTTGTATAAGGTTGTTGCGAAGAAGCGATCGCACCCACACATGAGTTGAGTAGAAAGAGCGATCGCATGTATGAAGCTTATTCTGAATAAGCGATCGCACTTTAATTACCAGTGCAAGATGTAGCGACGAGTGAGGAGTTATGGGGCGAGGCAGTGGGAACTTGAGCAACCAGAACCACATTCCCATTAGCATCTATAATCCATCCTTGGGCTTCCGCAATTTGAGTAGGTTCATTGACATAATTAACGTTCTGTGGTTTATTTTCTGTGTTTCTCTGCTTGTGAACAACCACTCTGTTCTGGATACCCTCAGCACGATTCTGACTCTCTGGAGAGAGTGTGATCCAATCTGCTAGCACTGCATCAGCCATCAATGGCTCTGTCGGATCAGGTGCTAGTCCTCCACGCCCAGTTGCAATAAATGAACTTCTGGCTATTTTTACACCAGAATTACAACCAGCAGCAATTTGCTGGGAAGCATCAACCAAATTTACGGGTAGTTCCACTAATCCTTTATTGGGGTCAGCATCTGGTGAGTTGATTTGTACCGTGCCATTTAATGAAGGGTTTTGTTGAGAAAATGCCGTGATGTCATTTGTTCGCAGGTTAGTCGGGTTTATTTCTTTTGGGTCAAGTTTCCCTACGTCTGCACGAGTGCGGGGCACAAATCCAAAAATGTTCTTACTAGTGATTGTGATTTTACCACCAGAGTCAGAGAAGGCATTGGCAGTGATATCGTTATTTCCGAAGGGGGCAGCGATTAGGAAGCCATTAGGTGCATTGATGATAATATTACCGCCATCTCCACCAAGCCTTGCTGTACCTGCATTAGTGGTTATTTGACTTTCGCGGCGCATCAATAATAAGTTCTGCACCTGTAGCCTAATATCTCCACCTCGACCTGACTCACTATTAGATGTGAGTTTTCCTTTATTGTCCAGAAATATGGAGCGAGCGGTTATATTTAAATCGCCTGCTTTCCCTAAGTTATTTGGATCTCCGATATAGATTACATTTTTTCGAGCTTGGCTGCTCACAGTTATTGCAGCCCCATCCTTGATAATCAATTGCCCTGTAGTTAGGGTCAAGTTTCCGCCATCTCCAGGCCCTTCAGTTCCAGAAAACAAGCCACTGAGTCTAGAACCATTTGGTGAGGTTCCAATTAGTTCTACCGACTCGGAAGCATTCACCGTCAAGTTTCCTGCTTTTCCTGTATTTGTTGGTGTAAGTTGGTTAAGAATCAACCTATATATGCCCTCAGAGCTTGTTGATATTCTTGCCCCTCCTAGGATACGCAACTTTCCAGTGTTAATTGTGATGCTACCAGCGTTTTTATCGCCATAAGTTGCACTAAATAATCCACTGTATATTAAATCACTACCATCTCGGAAGAGAGGAACGGAGGTGCCGCCGATTAGTTCCACGGAATCTGAGGCGTTTATGGTCAATTGGCCATGCAATTGTGCTCCACCTCTGACCACTAACTTCTGAGTAGTGACATTTATGTTTCCAGAGTTTCCGGTGGAAAAACTCTGAGTAAACACTCGCGCATCTTGTTCAAGTACTACAGACTCTGAGGCGTTCACTGTTAAATTTCCTGCTGATTGCCCTTCAAAAGGATCAACTAGAATAAGGAAACCGCCAGCTACCCACACAAGTTTGCCTTGCATGTGGATATTGCCGCCACTCTCTCCATGAGTATCTACAGTCGATCGAACTTTATTTAACTGGATTAGTTCGACGTTCTGGAAATTTTGAACACCTTCATATCCCAATGCCCAACCTTGATTCGTTGGGCTTAAACTGACCAGACTATTACCAGCGACGCTTCCTAACTCAACTCTTCCTTCCTTTGCAGTTATATTTCCCCCCTCTAGCGTTATATCACCGCCTATAAGTGCCAATGTTTTGCCTTGCTGCACCTGTAGACCAACGCCTTGTCTAAAGATATTAACTGCACCATCTGGCTTGGCTTGGGATTGATTTCGGATGGGAGCCGCAGTTGCTCCAAATTGTAAGCCAATGGGAACGCTTAGTGTCAGTAGAGGTGTAGTTTGAGGAGATGTAGCACTAAACTTTGTACCATCAGCAAAGTTTAAACTATCGGCCGTACTAGCTACAAATGAACCGCCGATATTTAAAGAAGCATTAGGCCCAAAAACAATGCCGTTAGGATTAATTAGAAACAGGTTGGCTGTGCCGTTAGCTTTCAGAATGCCATCTATATTAGAAATCGAATTGCCACTCACCCGACTGATGATGTTTTGAATATCTATTGCATTATTAAAATGCGCTGTCCTTCCCGCAGAGACAGAAAACTGTTCAAAGCTGTGGAACAAGTTTGTACCACGAACTGCCCCACCATCAATCTGGTCTATAGGCTGACCATCGATTAGCTTTGGTGTAATGATTGAACTTTCAGATCCAAGTGTGTCATCTTTTTGTATTTGGGCTAAGGCAACACTTTCAAAGAAAGTGAGCACTCCAGCAATTGCTAAAGTACTCACTATCCCTAACTCCCAGCACCAACTGCTTCGGTATCGAGACATCACAAACTTGCACCCAAAAAATAAGAGTATATTGAAATACTGTTCCTTGCTAATTAGGTAAGTAAGTGGGTGTGAATAATTAAAGGTCTGTAGTAATGGCTTCAGCCCTATTTTTTAAAGGCTGGAGCCATTTACTAAGAACCAATTTAATTAATTTTACATTGGGTAACATAGTTTGATTTATTCTTGCCCACTTACTTGTAGTGATACTTAAAATTATCTCTGTAGCCTAACTAGTAAATGCAAAGTTCAGCATTTTTATACTCACTAGAATAAACTCTTTGCAGTACGAAAACTAATTTATTTAGCAGTTACAGCCAAAAGGGTCGCCAGTTGAGGGGCAAGGGATACACCATGAGTTTTGCATTACCTCAATTCGTTGCTGTTCATCAACTGCATCACCAGATTTGATTTTATTTGGGTCAAGATTGAACTGCCACTGAACTGTCAAAGCTCTAGCATCTGGTACCCCATACTTTTCAAGCACGCTGTATAAGCCAGCATTATTAACGCTTTCAAGCAGTTTTTGTTGAATTTCGTCTTTTAACTGCTGTAGTGTTTCAGGATTCATAACTGTTTTCGTTTCTTACAGGATGTGTCTAATTCCAGCTTTACTAGTAATAATTACGTATAGTGTTACAAAAGTTCATGTTTTATTGCCGGATGTACTTTAAGTATTGATGAACCATAAGAGCGTACAATTTTGGCTACGTTTCTATTTAGGTACTGAAGAGGACAGAAAAGTGATCCCTTGATTGCAGAACGCTATACGCAGCTTACTGAAGAGAATGAGTATGATAAGTTACACCAATGCACCACCAGCTTAAACAATAAGATGGGCTTTCACTTGCCGTCAGCCTCTCTCGCTCAATTCTTAATTCCCGTCGCAGCAATACCCTGAATAAACTGACGTTGACCGATGAGAAATAATACCATCACTGGAACTGTCGCTATTGTCACCGCCGCCATCATCAAGGGCCAATTATTCGTAAATTGTTCTTGAAACTCTGCCAACGCCAGCTGCACTGTCCTTAATTCTGGTCGTGTCGTAAATACCAAAGGCTTAAATAAATCATTCCATTCGCCGATGAAGGTGAACAAAAACAGCGTCACCAAGGCCGGACGGGCTAAAGGTAACATCACCCGCCACAAAATTTGTAGTCGGTTCGCCCCATCTATCGCTGCGGCTTCTTCTAACTCCACGGGAATTGTCTGGAAATACTGACGTAGCAAGAAAATCCCGAATCCGTTGACAGCAGTGGGTAAAATCAGCGCCCAGTATGTATTTATCAAGTGTCCCCACTTCAAAACCAAAAAGATGGGAATCACCAATAACTGAAAGGGAATCACCAAAGTTGCTAAAACGACCAATAGCAGTGCTTGGCGTCCCCGAAACTTCAGCCGTGCTAGGGCATAACCAGCCAAAGCAGAAGTGACAATCTGAAACGCCGTCACAGCGATCGCTACCAAGGTAGAATTAGCAAACGCCAGCAAAAATTTTCCCTGTTGCCATGCAACGCGGTAATTAGCTAAAGACCAGTTATTTTTGGACAAATTTTCTGGGCTGGCGACCGTCGGTGCAAAGGAGGTGAGAAAGACCACAAACAACGGTAGTAGAACGATAAATGCCCCTAGCAGTAACACTACTAGGCTCAAAAAATCGCCAGATTTCAGATTCGAGTTTGGTTTAAACATAACTTGAACTGCAAAGCATTTGTTTCGCTAGGACTAGAGCATCTTCCCCAGCAACAGTTAATCTATAAACATAGTTACTTGTTAAGTTAAATTAAACCACAGTGATTGTTACCCTCAGTTCATAGGGTAAATTGAATCCTGGTGTCAAATAATTCAGGTTTACAGGAGTAAACATAAACCATGCAGCAGCTTGCAGACCAATTTAAAGAATTAGATTTCAAGAGCGAAACATACAAAGATGCTTATAGCCGGATTAATGCGATCGTGATTGAAGGGGAACAAGAAGCCCATGAGAATTACATCACACTCGCCCAACTGCTGCCAGAATCTCATGATGAATTGATTCGCCTATCTAAGATGGAAAGTCGCCATAAGAAAGGATTTGAAGCTTGTGGACGCAATTTGCAAGTAACCCCAGATTTGCAATTTGCTAAGGAGTTTTTCTCTGGGCTACACCAAAATTTCCAAACAGCGGCCGCAGATGGAAAGGTCGTTACTTGCTTATTAATTCAGTCTTTAATTATTGAATGTTTTGCGATCGCAGCATATAACATTTACATCCCTGTTGCCGATGACTTTGCCCGCAAAATTACTGAGGGAGTAGTAAAAGAAGAATACAGCCATCTAAACTTTGGAGAAGTTTGGTTGAAAGAACACTTTACAGAATCCAAAGCTGAATTAGAGCAAGCAAATCGCCAAAACCTACCTATTGTGTGGAGAATGCTGAACCAAGTAGAGGGTGATGCCCACACAATGGCAATGGAAAAAGATGCTTTAGTAGAAGACTTTATGATTCAGTACGGTGAAGCATTAAGTAACATCGGTTTCACGACTCGCGATATTATGCGCTTGTCGGCCTACGGACTAATCGCAGCTTAAAAAAGTTAGGAGCAAAGCCGGAGACGCTTCGCCTCCGGTGAGGATTTATGAGTCGTACTCCTAACTCTCAACTCCTAAAGCTATTAAATTCCACGCTCTCAAGACAGCATAAGCCTAATAATCACTACATGTTTGGTCTAATTGGACATCTGACTAGTTTAGAACACGCTCAAGCGGTAGCTCAAGAATTGGGATACCCAGAATATGCCGATCAAGGGCTAGACTTTTGGTGCAGCGCCCCGCCGCAAATTGTTGATAGCATTATTGTCACCAGTGTAACTGGGCAACAAATTGAAGGACGGTATGTAGAATCTTGCTTTTTGCCAGAAATGCTAGCTAGTCGCCGCATCAAAGCCGCAACGCGCAAAATCCTTAACGCCATGGCCCATGCACAGAAGCATGGCATTAACATCACAGCTTTAGGCGGATTTTCCTCAATTATTTTTGAAAACTTTAAGTTAGAGCAGTTTAGCCAAGTCCGCAACATTAAACTAGAGTTTGAACGCTTCACCACAGGAAACACACATACTGCCTACATTATTTGTAAGCAGGTGGAAGAAGCGTCAAAACAACTGGGAATTGATCTTTCAAAAGCGACTGTTGCTATATGTGGAGCAACTGGGGATATTGGTAGTGCAGTTACACGTTGGCTAGATGCGAAAACAGATGTCCAAGAACTTTTGTTGATCGCCCGCGATCAAGAACGTCTCAAAGAGTTGCAAGGCGAACTGGGACGAGGAAAAATCATGGGTTTGACAGAAGCACTGCCCCTCGCTGATGTTGTAGTTTGGGTTGCTAGTATGCCCAGAGGCGTGGAAATTGACCCCACCACATTGAAACAACCCTGTTTGTTGATTGATGGTGGTTATCCTAAAAACTTAGCGACAAAAATTCAGTACCCTGGTGTACACGTCTTAAATGGTGGAATTGTAGAGCATTCCCTGGATATTGACTGGAAAATTATGAAAATAGTCAATATGGACGTGCCAGCCCGCCAATTGTTTGCTTGTTTTGCCGAATCAATGCTGCTGGAATTTGAGAAGTTATACACGAACTTTTCGTGGGGACGGAATCAGATTACCGTAGACAAAATGGAGCAGATTGGTCGGGTATCAGTAAAACATGGATTTAGACCACTGCTGGTTTAACTGTAAGGGTTAGGAGTTAAAAGTTAGGAGTTAAAAGTTATAACAGTTAAAAGCTAAGAACTTTCATCAGTACACTCCTTCTAATATCTAACTCATCACTCCTAACTTCTAACTCCTCACCCCTCACTCTGAAAAACCTATAACTCGTACCTATAACCCCTACGATGGCAACTACCGAGCGTAAACCGCTATTGTTAGATTTTGAAAAACCCCTAGCAGAACTCGCAACCCGAATTGATCAAATTCGGCAACTTGCAGAAGAGAATGGCGTCGATGTTTCTGGTCAAATTCGTCAACTAGAAGCACGCGCTATGCAACTGCGTGAGGAAATTTTCAGTAGTCTATCCCCGTCTCAGCGACTGCAAGTCGCTCGTCATCCGCGTCGCCCCAGTACTCTCGATTACATTCAGGCTATTAGTGATGAATGGATGGAATTGCATGGCGATCGCTGTGGTGGTGACGATCCGGCTTTAGTTGGTGGTGTCGGTCGTCTGAGTGGGCAACCCGTGGTGATGTTGGGTCATCAAAAAGGCCGTGATACCAAAGACAATATTGCCCGTAACTTTGGAATGCCCTACCCTGGCGGTTACCGCAAAGCGATGCGGTTGATGGAACACGCCAACAAGTTTAGTATGCCGATACTAACTTTTATCGATACGCCAGGAGCTTGGTCTGGCGTAGAAGCAGAACATCAAGGTCAAGGAGAAGCGATCGCCTACAACTTGCGCGAAATGTTCTGCTTAGATGTGCCAATTATTTGCACAGTCATTGGTGAAGGTGGTTCCGGTGGCGCACTTGGTATTGGCGTAGGCGATCGCCTACTCATGTTTGAACACTCAGTTTATA
The DNA here is from genome assembly GCF_015714705.1 of Nostoc sp. NZL. Lineage (NCBI taxonomy): Bacteria > Bacillati > Cyanobacteriota > Cyanophyceae > Nostocales > Nostocaceae > Nostoc > Nostoc sp. NZL. The sequence continues at coordinate 26,435 of NZ_WBKL01000145.1, forward strand.
CAGTCGCTACCCCCGAAGCCTGCGCCGCCATTTTGTGGAAAGATGCTGGCAAAGCTCCCCAAGCCGCTGTTGCTCTGAAAATTATTTCCCACGATTTGAAAAAGTTGGGAATTATCGACCAAATACTACCTGAACCCACTGGTGGTGCTCATTCCGATCCTTTAAAAGCTGCTACCACTCTCAAGCAAGTCCTGCTAGAAAATTTGGACGAACTCAATCGTTTAACAGCTCCAGAACGCCGCCAACTGCGCTATGAAAAATTCCGCAAAATTGGTGTTTTTACAGAAGTTGCCCACTAACAGCACTACATAATGATTGATTAGCCGAGCAGCAATGCTATAATTGCCTATGTGCTTAAAGATTTTTAACAATCTAGCCATAGGCATTTGCATGTTTGAGAAATCTACTCAATTTGATTGAGTGGGTTTTGTGTTATTAGGTAATCTAATTTGAGTGTACGGCGTGGTTTTCCAGGCGATGATTTGTTGTCTTCACTGGTAAAACCTACAATATGCCAACTATTGCACTGCATTATAGCAGTTGCTTAATGGAAATCATCAGATTTTTAGATTCCTTTAATATATCCAAACCGAGAAATGTAAATAATTGGGTGGTAATAGGCTTTGGGAACTGCCAAAAAATTGGGAGACACCATGAGTGTTGAGCAAAAACGACGTGCCCTGATTACTGGGGCAAGTAGTGGAATTGGGAAAGCAACGGCTTTAGCCTTTGCGAAAGCGGGAATAGATGTCGCCTTAGTCAGCCGTTCTTTGGATAAGTTGGAGGCGGTAAGAGAAGCAGTCGAGCATACTGGGGTGGAAGCGAAAGCTTACGCTGTAGATTTAGCGCGGATATCCGAAGTAAAAGAAAAGATCCAAGCGATCGCTCTTGACTTTGGTGATATAGACATTCTGGTAAACAATGCGGGCCTTGCCTATACAGCTACTTTGAGTGAAACTCCTTTAGAGGACTGGCAGCAGGTAATTGACTTAAATCTCACCAGCGTGTTTCAGTGCATTGTGGGGATTTTACCCTCAATGCGCGATCAGGGTACAGGCACAATTATCAACGTCGCCTCAATTGCCGCCAAGCAGCCCTTTCCCGGTTGGGGAGCATACAGCGTTAGCAAAGCTGGTTTGATTGCCCTCTCTCAAACCCTGGCACAAGAAGAACGCACCCACGGCATTCGTGTCACAGCTATTTGTCCTGGCGCAGTCAATACCGAACTTTGGGACACAGAAACAGTCCATGCCGACTTAGACCGTTCCAAAATGTTAACGCCAGAAATTGTGGCTCAGTCAATTCTCCACACAGTTCTGTTACCACAACAGGCAGTTATTGATGAATTGACCCTGATGCCCAGCGCTGGTGCACTCTAATTGCGAAGTTAGAAGTTAGGAGTTAGGAGTTAGAATTTTTAACTCATAACTCATAACTCATAACTCATAACTAAATTAAAACCATAACCAAGACTGAATCATGACTATCGCTAGTTCCAACGGTTCCAATTTCTCTCAATCACCTCTGATTCCTGATTTGGCAGAAGCCATAACTCCTAGACCCGATCGCAATACTCATAACGGGCGACAAGCGGATGTGTTCCCGCCAAAAGAGGAACAGCTGGAGGACATGAAGGATGCCGTGCGGACACTAATATTGGGCGTTGGCGAAGACCCCGAACGCGAAGGACTCCTCAAAACACCCAAGCGAGTGGCCGAGGCAATGCGGTTTCTTACCAGTGGTTACAACCAATCCCTTGAAGAACTTGTTAACGATGCCATCTTTGATGAAGGGCATAGCGAGATGGTACTAGTTAGAGATATTAATTTCTTTAGCCTGTGCGAACACCATATGCTGCCATTTATGGGTAGAGCACACGTTGCTTATATCCCCAACCAAAAAGTTGTGGGACTGAGTAAACTCGCCCGCATTGTTGAGATGTATTCCCGTCGCTTGCAAGTGCAGGAGAGGTTAACCCGCCAAATTGCCGAAGCAATCCAGACCATTCTAGAACCTCAAGGTGTCGCCGTTGTCATGGAAGCTAGCCATATGTGTATGGTGATGCGGGGGGTTCAAAAACCAGGCTCTTGGACTGTCACTAGCGCAATGGTTGGTGCGTTCCAAGAGGAGCACAAAACCCGCGAAGAATTTTTTAACTTGATTCGCCACCAACCAGCGTTCTTTTAAGTGCTGAGTTAGGAGACGCGATTAATCGCGTCTGTACAGTTAGGAGTTAGGAGTTAATTCACAACTTATCACTCCTAACTTCTAGATAACTCAATGTTTTTTAGGCTCTGAAATAGAAGTGCTACTTTATCTAAATCCTTATCTCCAGGTGCGCGTTCCACACCACTAGATAAATCAACACCACTGGGATTAACCTGACTCAGGGCTTCAACAATATTATCTGCTGTTAGTCCCCCAGCTAGAAACCAAGGGCAATTGGGGCTAAATTGCTCTAGCATTGTCCAATCTAAGGTTTTACCTGTACCACCAAGTTGTTCGGGATGGTAGGCATCAAGTAGTAAAGTATCTACGTATTTTGTGTAATTAGCTACTGTGTCAAGATGATCAACACTCCGAATTCTCAGTGCTCTAATAATTTCGACATTGGGTAAAGCTTGACGTAACTGGTAGCAAAAATCTGGTAATTCATCTCCGTGTAACTGGACACCAGTCAACCCAGAATCAACAACTATCTTACTGATTTCAGGGACACTAGCATTGGCAAAAACACCAATTGTGTCAATATGAGCCGGAAGTTCTGCCACTGCTGCCTGAATTTGGGATGTAGTCACATAGCGAGGTGAGGTTGGTACACAAATAAATCCTAGTGCCGTTGCGCCTAGAGAGGCGATCGCTATAGACTGCTGTGGTTGGGTAATGCCGCAAATTTTAACGCGCATGAAAATTTAACAAATTTAAAATAATCATCAAAAAAGTCTAAGCTATCCGAAAAACTTTTGTGCCTTGGTAATTTTATAATTTTGTAGGTCTACATTTTAGGAGACAAAAGCTTGATTTCATCTATTTTACTAGCAGCAGCTGCAACTGTTCCCGCAACACCTGCGTGGAATCCTACAGTAGGCATCATCATCAGCATCAGCAGCTTAGTAATGGTTTTACTAAGTACTAGGATCGAAAAACCCCTAGTTGGCCCCAAGTTCCCCATCCTGCCGATTAGTATTCCAACATTCGTTGCAGCGATGGCTTTTGGTCATATTGTTGGCGTTGGCATCGTTTTAGGATTGACTAACATCGGTCGTCTGTAGTTTTGCAATGATCGCGGCGTTGCTTGGAACGCCGCGATCAATACAAAACTCCTAAAAACGATTTTGGTTCTTTCTCCAGCAAGATAACTCATAAGCATTAGCCATTCAGCCTCTGTGTAGTCACTCTAACTGAGGAGGGAGGTATTAACCTTCCCGTTGAGAGACGATCCAACTACTTCATCAGCGGAGGATTTATATGGCTTTAGAGACGGGATTAATCCCTTCTGTAAGGTTTATGTAAGTTAATTCATGCAAGAGAAAGAACCAATGATGTCATCAATGTTATTAGCAGCCCAAGCCACTGTACCCAACAGTGGAACCACATGGAACTTGACTGAAGCGGCAATTATTACTGGCGCTTGTATATTATGTCTTTTGATTATTCCTCGCACAATTCGCTATCCTCACGTTGGGCCTAAGATGCCTTTGCCCTTTCCGTCGCTGTTCAATAATCCCAGTGCCGCTACATTCCTCGCTGCAATGAGCGCCGGTCACTTGATCGGCACTGGTACCGTCTTAGGATTAACTAATCTCGGCATTATCTAAATTTTATTTTTTCGATGTGACACACTCAAGAGGCGGGGTAGGGGAGTAAGAAAGAAGCAAAGAGCAAAGGAGAGTTTTCCCCTCAGCAAGAGCAGCACTCCGCCCCTTTTCCTCTTTCCAATGACCCACTCCAGAGTTTTGCTCACAGGCATTAATTGTCTATTCTAGAAATAAGAGCATTTCGTAACTCGACACTACCGAATTGATGCTCAGAAATATATGTATAAGTATATACGCAAATATTGCGGTATAGGAACTACTGGCAATATCTAGTTTTAGGACAATGTAATGCAAACAAATTGGAAAATTGGGTCTTTATTTGGAATTCCCCTGTTTTTAGACCCGTTATGGTTTGTGATTTTAGGGTTGGCAACTCTCAACTTTGGGGTAGCTTATCAGGAATGGGGGCCTGTTATAGCTTGGAGTGCTGGAATAGTTATGGCACTGTTGCTGTTTGGTTCGGTGTTGCTACATGAGTTGGGTCATAGCTTGGTAGCCCGATCGCAAGGCATTAAAGTTAATTCAATTACCCTATTTCTGTTTGGCGGGATTGCTGCTATTGAAGAAGAGTCTAAAACTCCTTTTAAAGCCTTTCAAGTAGCGATCGCTGGGCCTTTGGTGAGTATCGGACTATTTTTCCTGCTTCGGTTGGGAGCTATCGTGATACCTGATACCAGTCCTCTCAGTGTCATGGTTGGAGATTTGGCCAGAATTAACTTGGTGGTAGCTCTATTTAACATGATTCCCGGCTTACCTCTAGATGGAGGGCAAGTGTTAAAAGCAGCACTATGGCAAATAACAGGTAATCGTTTTCAAGCCGTACACTGGGCTGCAAAGGCTGGACAAATATTGGGTTACAGTGCGATCGCCTTAGGATTTGTTGTAGATTTTGTGACAAAGGAATTAGTACTTGGTTTGTGGATTGCCCTGTTAGGTTGGTTTGCTGTCCGCAACGCCAACAGCTACGACAACGTAACAACATTGCAAGAAAGCTTGCTCAAGGTGGCGGCGGCCGATGCGATGACCCGTGATTTTCGAGTCATTGATGCTGACCAAACATTGCGATCCTTTGCCGATTTATACCTCTTAGAAAACTCTCCCTCACAAGTTTATTTTGCTGCTTCTGATGGACGTTACCGGGGTCTAGTTTCCATTGACGATTTTCGTTTAACCCAAAGGAGTGAATGGGAAACCCAAACCTTACACAGCATTGTGCATCCCCTGACAGAAATACCCACTGTTGCGGAAGCAACATCGATAGCTGAGGTAATTAACAAACTGGAAAATGAGCAGTTACCTCGAGTTACCGTGCTTTCTCCTGCTGGTGCTGTAGCTGGTGTAATTGATCGGGGAGATATTGTACGGGCGTTGGCACAAAAGTTAAATTTGCGGATCACAGATGCTGAAATTAAGCGGATCAAAGAAGAAGCTAGCTATCCGCCTGGGTTGCAACTGGGAGTAATAGCGAAGTCAATTAGAGAAATCAAAGCAGAAAGCCCATCGGCTTTTAGCCTTGGGAGCGTCAAAAACTAAACGTCATACCCTCGTCATAGTTTGGCAATAGATTCGTCAAAAGCTTGTGTGATATTGAATTTGGTATTTGGTTACAAAATGCTTTTTTTGGGTAAAAGGTAGGATTTCCTACCTTTTTTATTTTTCAAAGTAAGGTGAGATCGATAAACCTCTCCCTCCCTTAAACTCAACTTCAAGTCTCTCCCTCTCCGAGTCGGAGAGGGATAGTTTTACGTGGTAAAACCAGGGAGAGGTTTCTTTAACATCGCCTCATGATGATTGGGAAATTATTAAAACTTCAAGTTTAAAGCGAGTAAAATGTAAGTACGTGATATACTACGTCTCTCACTTACCCTGGTTTTATGGCACTGCCAATTGTTGCAATTATCGGACGCCCAAATGTGGGCAAATCCACCCTGGTTAATCGACTCGCCGGGGAACAAACGGCGATTGTCCATGATGAACCGGGAGTGACACGCGATCGCACTTACATGCCAGCTTTCTGGAATGGCCGCGAATTTTTAGTGGTAGACACTGGTGGTTTAGTTTTTAATGATGATACCGAATTTTTACCACTGATTCGCCAACAGGCAATGACAGCCCTTGCAGAAGCATGTGCCGCTATTTTTGTAGTGGATGGTCAAACAGGCCCCACATCGGCAGATTTAGAAATCGCCGAATGGATGCGTCAACAACGCGTACCTGTGCTACTAACTGTAAATAAATGTGAATCCCCAGAACAAGGCTTAATGCAAGCTGCCGAATTTTGGGAATTAGGATTGGGCGAACCCTACCCCATCTCCGCAATTCATGGAAGTGGTACAGGAGAATTACTCGACGAGTTAGTTAATCACATACCTGCTATTGAAGACATCCCAGAAACTAATGAAATCAAAGTAGCAATTGTGGGACGTCCAAATGTAGGCAAATCGAGCTTACTCAATGCTTTTGTTGGGGAAGAAAGGGCAATTGTCAGCCCAATTTCTGGCACAACCCGCGATGCTATTGATACCGTCATCGAACGAGACGGACAAACCTACCGCTTGATTGACACCGCCGGCATTCGCAAAAAGAAACACATAGAATACGGCACAGAATTCTTTAGTATTAATCGTGCTTTCAAAGCGATTCGCCGCGCTGACGTGGTTTTATTAGTAATAGATGCTGTAGATGGAGTCACTGAGCAAGACCAAAAATTAGCTGGGCGGATTATCGAAGAAGGTCGAGCTTGCATCATCGTGGTTAATAAGTGGGATGCTGTCGAAAAAGACTCTTACACAATTTACGACTACGAAAAAACTCTGCAATCACGGTTACATTTTACCGAATGGGCAGAAACAATTTTTGTGAGTGCCTTGTCAGGACAACGGGTAGAAAAAATTCTCGAATTGGTGAAAACTGCGGCTGAATCACACAAACGCCGTGTCAGTACATCAGTTATTAACGAAGTTTTAACAGATGCCGTCAGTTGGCATTCACCGCCAGCATCCCGTGGTGGACGTCAAGGCAAGATTTATTATGGTACACAAGTAAGTAGCCAACCACCAACGATCGCACTATTTGTCAATGACTCCAAACGCTTCAACGACAACTACCGCCGCTACATTGAACGCCAATTCCGGCAACAACTAGGATTTAAAGGTACGCCAATTATCTTACTGTGGCGGAGCAAAAAAGTCCGTGATGCTGAAAGTGGTAACGTTAATAGAGCAACTCGTGTCAAATTAAGTTAGGAGACGCGATGAATCGCGTCTGTACAAGAGAGATGCCATTAATCCCGTCTGTACAGGAGTTATGAGTTAAAGCCAAAATTGCTATTTTTAAGCCTATGTCAACATAATAGGTTAACCCAGAAGTCAAAACTCCTAACTCCTCACTCTTAACTTTCTAATGGATTTATTGCGATCGCTACCACTTGGACTTTATTTAGAACAACCCCAAACTTGGCTGCATAAAATCGATCCGCGAGTCAAGTTTGCTTGGTTGATGAGCTTTTTAACAAGCTATGTTTTGGCTAACAGCTTTTGGCGAGTGCTGCTAGTGGTAGTATTGATTCTTGCTACCTTGATTGCTAGGATTCCCCGACGAGTATGGCAGCAGCAAATGGGTTGGCTATTAATGTTATCGTTTTTTGTCTTAGCGATCGCAGCCATAAGTCCTGATGGAATGGGTGTAAATTATCAGCCACGCCTGCCAGCTAACGAACAAATATTAACCCAGCCATCAAACTCCAATAATATTGTTCAAGAGCAAGCAAGTAATAACAAATACAGCTATGTGTTATTTCATAAAGGCCCAGTCAAAGTAACTCGCCGCTCCTTGGATTTGGCAATACGCCTTAGTACAATTATATTTACCGTAATTTACAGCACCAACCTGTATCTGCTGACAACCGCACCAGAAGAAATCACATCTGGCATAGAAAGCCTAATGCAACCCCTGCGACGTTTCAAGTTACCTGTCACAGAAATTGCTTTAACTTTAACCTTGTCTTTGCGCTTTATTCCCCTGGTTTTAGAAGAAGTGCAAAACTTATTTCGCTCCGTTATGACAAGGGCAATCAATTGGAAAAAGTTGGGATTGAAAGGAGCATTCAAAGTTTGGATGACAGTCGCAGAGAGACTGTTAGAAAACCTCCTATTACGAGCTGATCAAATGGCGAATGCAATGATGGTGCGGGGTTTTACCAGTCCCAACGAGCATCGAGTGCAGTGGCACGACTTACGATTAAAAGGGCGTGACTGGCTTGCTATTGCAACTTTAATTTTATTCTGGGGAATACGGCTAGCTATAGGAACTCAGGTCTAATTTTGCACCGAGAAAATGGTAAGAGGTAATAAGTAAGTCGACGTAAATAATTATTGTTGCAATAAGGCAGGGGGCAGGGAGCAGGGAGCAGGGAGAGAAAGAGTTTGAGCTTTATTTACTTTTATTTACATAGTTTGGTTTTATTGCACCGACTTACTTAGATAATTGCATTTTGTCAGTGGTCAGTAGTCGTAGTTATTTGTACTCACTGCTGAAAAATGTTAACTAATTATTGACAACGCTTTTAAAAAGTATGACCAAGGCTTGGTATTGGCGATCGCTACCCTTAGAAAAGCGCACAGGTTCAGAAGTTTTTGCTGCTCTTTTTCGCCCTACCGCCGCACCGGGAATTGCTACCCTACTAGAAAGTCCCTACCCAACGCCAATCGATCATTCTCAACTCAGCCGATATTCTATCTGTGCAGGTGCTCCTCGCATAGTCGATGGCATCCACCAGATGTGGACACCAGAAGTAGGAGAAGTTTTTCCCTTCCTAGAAAAGTTGTTACAGCAAGGGGCAGGGCAAGATGAGAGGGATGAAGTAATATTTTCTTCCCCCGCTCCCCCTGCTCCCAATCTCCCTTTCACCGGTGGTTGGTTAGGTTGGCTAGGCTACGATGTGGTATGGGAAATTGAACAGTTACCTCGTCATAAAATTGATCCCCTGCCATTTCCCATAGCTTTTTGGTACGAACCAGATTGTTTTGCTGTTTTGGATCATGTTCAACAAATTCTTTGGCTAGCAGCCAGTGATGCAAGTGGACTTGATGAGTTACAGGAGAAATTAGCAAAGAAAGAATTATCTGTGTCTCCTTGTCCCCGCGTCCCCGTGTCTTCTTCGCTCCCTCTGTTTTTGACATCGCAATCAGATTATGAAACAGCTGTAAACCAGGCGAAAAAATATATTCAAGCTGGAGACATCTTTCAGGCAAATCTTTCGTTGCGATTTCAAGCGTCTACATCGGCTTCTGGTTGGGAAATTTACCAAGCCTTACAAAAAATCAATCCTTCTCCTTTTGCTAGCTATTGGCAAACGCCTTGGGGAGAAGTGATCAGTTGTTCGCCGGAACGGTTAGTAATGTTGCAAAATCGGCAAGCCGAAACCAGACCGATTGCCGGGACGCGATCGCGCGGTGCTACACCAGAACAAGATATGCAACTGGCACAAGATTTACTCAGCAACACCAAAGAACGTGCAGAACACATCATGCTAGTGGATTTGGAACGCAATGATTTAGGACGAGTTTGTGAATGGGGAACGGTTACTGTTGACGAATTGCTGACAATTGAGCGATATAGCCATGTAATGCATCTTGTCAGCAACATCAAAGGTACTTTAAAAGCTGAACGCACCAGCATTGATTTGATTCGTGCCACGTTTCCAGGTGGCACAATCACAGGTTGTCCCAAAGTCCGTTGCATGGAAATTATTGAAGAACTAGAACCCGTGCGGCGCAGTTTGTTCTACGGTTCCTGTGGCTATTTAGATTGGCGTGGTCATTTAGATTTAAATATTTTAATCCGCACCCTGCTACTAGCTCCCGTGTCTCAAGAAGGTGGGGGAGCAGGGGAAGAACTGCTTACTGAGAACTCAGGACTCAACATTGTCTGGGGACAAGTTGGCGCGGGAATTGTTGCAGACAGCGATCCTGAAAAAGAATGGTATGAATCTCTGCACAAAGCTCAGGCACAACTTGCAGCACTGAAAATGCTAAATAATCAATAAGGCTAGAGGGTACAGGTAATAGGGAATAGTCTTCTTTCCAATCCCTTGTTCCCTATTCTGTTAGCTATTTTGTGCCATTCAGCGACAGTTGTGGCAGTATGGAAAGAAGTTGAAAAGTTCGCTGTCGCCGTTGGGAACTTCAAAGGGTGTTTTCCCTTGCCACGTCAAACTTTCAACAAGAGGATCAGGACTGCTTTGTGCCTTGTGCCGCTAGGTTGGTGTATTTGAGTTACCAAAGCACATGGCGATATCTATCAACAAAGCTCTACTCTTCGAGTCTACGCTTCGCGGGTCACATTGTAAAATTTCGCCTCACTACCACTAGCTTCATCTGCCCATTAGAAACTAGATCAAGGTCTTCGTAACCGCAGTTTTGCATTTTAAGAAAATATTCTGACGAATGTTGGTATTATCGTCTGAATGTTTGGAATTCACTGCGAAAAGATATATAACTCCCACCTTGACTACACCTTGACTCTTAAATGAATCCAGAAAACGCAGAAACTTACATAAACCATCCAACTTGGGGTTTACTCTACAAAATCTGTATGGTTGATGAGAACCAGGATCTGTTCACCACACTTTATGCCCAGCGCTTATTTTTTTTGGTCGCAAATGACGTTAAAGGTGTTAAATTCCAGTCTCTAGGACGTACTGAGGCTAGAATGATGTTGGAAAATCGCTTACGTACCCTGCGGCGCAGTGGACAATCTCAGGAGTACGATCAGCTTCAGAGTGTTTTCCAACGCACCTTCCAATGAATAGTTCGATTTCCGAACGTATTGTTACCATTCGCTCCTCACTGCCAACTTCAGTCAAATTGATTGCTGTTAGCAAACAAGCTTCTGCCCAGGCCATTCGGTCTGCCTATGCCGCAGGAATTCGTGATTTTGGGGAGAGCCGTATCCAAGAAGCCGCCAGCAAACAAGCCGAGTTGCAAGACTTACCGGATATTACCTGGCACTTTATTGGACATTTGCAAAGTAATAAAGCCAAAAAAGCCATCGAGCAATTCCATTGGATTCACTCCGTCGATAACTTGAAGCTGGCACAGCGCTTAGATCAATTGGCGCAACAGCTAGGAGTGAGTCCCCAGGTTTGCCTGCAAGTGAAAATCCTCCCCGATCCCAACAAGTCTGGTTGGAGTGTGCCAGAACTGTTGGCTGATTTACCCATACTCGATCAATACAAAAGTTTACAAATTCAAGGTTTGATGACAATTCCGCCTTCAGGATTAAATGATTCCGAAATTCTTAATGTGTTTAATCTCAATCGTGAACTAGCAAAGAAAATCCAGGAGCAAAACTGGTCGCATATTAAAATGCAGCACTTGTCTATGGGTATGTCAGGCGACTACGAACTGGCAGTGCAAGCAGGCGCAACGATGGTACGATTAGGAACCATATTGTTTGGCGATCGCTCTTAAGCGTATTTCACATCCCTCTTCCGGTTGAGTATCAAGTGCAAGCAGGCGTAATGAGGGTGCGATTAATAACCATATTGTTTGGCGATCGCTCTTAGCCGATTAATCATCAGCCTTGGAGGTCGGTATTAATACAGATCAGGATTTGATGACAACAATTTTGTAACAGACTGGTGCAATTGGAAACAAAGGATATAGTATTGACAAGAGCAATCGCCAAGGGAAAATGGGGTATAAAGAGCTTTCCTTCGGACAAACCTTAGGATATAATCTTGACTCATTATTATGTTTAGGCGATGCACAGACCTTTCCAAAAAGTGTCAGTTCATCGCCAAAACCAGTAGTATGGGTTACAAATAGCAAGAGACTTGCTGAAGTATCCACCGATGTAGCGCTTGCTCCTATCTCAATCAATCCTAAGCCAAGTCAATACAGGCTATTCGCACCAGGAGAGTACACACACTATGAACAATATATTTTCCAAACTCAGAGACTTTGTGGGTCTAAATGAGCAAGTGGAATACGAGTATTACGAAGAAGAACCAGAAACAGATAATAATTACCAAAACCTGTATCAGCAAGAAAATCCCCAACCACCAGCACCACAGGAGAGCGCAGCCGCTCAAAATCGACGCTGGCGGGAACCAGTGCCTACAATGGGAGATGATATAGCAGCAGGTTCAAAGCCAATGGGGAATGTGATTGGTATGCCAGGAGCAATTAACGGAATTTCGGAAGTTTTAGTCCTCGAACCACGCACTTTTGAAGAAATGCCCCAGGCAATTCAAGCGCTGCGAGAACGCAAGTCAGTGGTATTAAATCTGACAATCATGGATCCAGATCAAGCTCAACGAGCAGTAGATTTTGTTGCAGGTGGTACTTACGCACTAGATGGACATCAAGAGCGCATCGGTGAAAGCATCTTTTTGTTTACGCCAAGCTGTGTCCAAGTTAGTACCCAAGGTGGCGTTCTTCATGAAGTACCACAACCGCCAGCACGCCCTTCTCGTCCTACAGGTTCTTCAAATCAAACCTGGGGTAACGAAACTAACCGGATGGCACAATAAAGTTAAATTAGTTGTTAGTCCTTTGTCCTTTGTCATTTGTCCTGGGTTTTAATAATAGTGACAAATGACAAATGACAAACGACTAATGGCAAATGACTAACGATCAATGACTAGAAAATTTGGCTTAATTGGTGGTGGGGTAATGGGAGAAGCGCTCTTATCCCGCCTTATCGCGCGTGGAATTTATCAATCATCAGAAGTCATAGTTAGCGAACCGCTATCTTCACGTTTAGATTTTTTGAAACAGCAGTACGATGTTGCTGTGACGACAGATAATAGCGAGGTTTTCACCGAAGCAAAAGAAGTTGTATTTTTGGCAGTTAAACCGCAAGTGTTTAGCGCGATCGCTCAAGAATTAGCAGATATTGATATTCTTAATAAAGAACACTCACCCCTAATCATCTCCATATTAGCGGGTGTACCTTTAAGCCAGCTAGAAGCTGCATTTGTGCAATTGCCAGTTATTAGAGCAATGCCCAACACCCCAGCAACAGTGGGAGCGGGAATTACCGCAATTTGTTCAGGTGCATATACCAATGCCAAGCATCACCAAATAGCACAGCAAGTTTTTTCTGCTGTGGGCGAAGTCGTGGAAGTCTCAGAAGGGCTAATGGATGCAGTCACAGGGTTATCTGGTAGCGGCCCGGCTTACGTGGCACTCTTGGTAGAAGCACTTGCTGATGGCGGAGTATCCGCAGGTTTACCTAGAGCAATTGCCAATCAACTAGCCTTGCAAACCGTACTGGGAACAGCGAAACTGTTACATGAAACCAAAATGCACCCAGCAGAACTCAAAGATCGCGTAACCAGTCCCGGTGGTACAACCATTGCGGGAATTGCCAAGCTAGAAAAGGCAGGATTTCGTTCAGCTTTGATTGAAGCAGTAAAAGCTGCCACAGAGCGATCGCAAGAGCTGGGAAAATAATTAAGAGTCCTTTGTCATTCATCCTTTGTCCTTTGTGAAAAACTAATGACTAATGACTAATGACAAATGACCAATAACGAAGTTGACAAAAGACTCGTTAGTATAGTAAACAATCTGGTTGCAAATGTGATTGAGTGAATTATCCTGCGCCGTCTCCAGAACTTGACCTAGGGTCTATATTTCCCTTTGATCTGGATCAGTTTCAAAAAGAAGCGATCGCGTCCCTGAACGCTGGACGCTCCGTTGTCGTATGTGCCCCCACAGGTTCGGGCAAAACATTGGTCGGAGAATACGCCATTTATCGCGCCCTGGCGCGAGGAAAACGTGTATTTTACACTACTCCCCTGAAGGCGCTGTCAAATCAAAAATTACGTGACTTTCGAGAAAAATTCGGGTTTGATCAAGTCGGACTGTTAACTGGAGATGCTTCCATTAACAGAGATGCACCGATTTTGGTAATGACCACAGAAATTTTCCGAAATATGCTCTATGGCACACCCATTGGGCAAATAGGCATCTCATTAGTAGACGTTGAAGCGGTGATCCTTGATGAGTGCCACTACATGAACGATCGCCAGCGCGGTACAGTTTGGGAAGAATCAATCATCTATTGTCCCCGTGAAGTACAACTGGCAGCCCTTTCAGCAACCGTTGCTAACAGCGATCAACTCACCGACTGGCTAAATCGCGTTCACGGCCCAACTGACCTGATTTACTCCGATTTTCGCCCAGTTCCCTTGGAATTTCACTTTTGCAATCCCAAAGGGTTATTTCCCCTGCTGAATGATAGCAAAACCAAAATTAACCCCCGCCTTCTTCAGAAGAAGAAGGGGAGAGGGGGAGAAAGAGAGAGGGGGAAAAGTGGCAGACCGGAAGCTCCTGGCATAATTTATACCTTGAGCCAGTTAGAGCAACGGGATATGCTCCCAGCGATTTACTTCATCTTCAGCCGCCGGGGATGTGATAAAGCAGTGGCAGAAGTGGGTGATTTATGGCTGGTAAATAGTGAAGAGTCCCAAATTTTACGCGAACAGATTGATGACTTTTTAGCCCGCAATCCCGAAGCCGGGCGTTCTGGACAAATTGCACCCCTGTACCGGGGAATTGCTGCCCACCACGCCGGAATTTTGCCTGCTTGGAAAGCACTGGTAGAAGAACTGTTTCAGCAGGGGCTGATTAAAGTAGTATTCGCCACCGAGACGCTAGCAGCGGGAATTAATATGCCCGCCCGAACAACCGTAATTTCTACCCTTTCCAAGCGGACTGACACTGGACATCGCCTATTGAATGCTTCTGAATTCTTGCAAATGGCGGGACGAGCAGGCCGCCGAGGGATGGATAAACAAGGTCATGTGGTGACAGTCCAAACTCCCTTTGAAGGAGCTAAAGAAGCGGCGTATTTGGGAACATCTAAGCCTGATCCGCTAGTTAGCCAGTTTACGCCCAGTTATGGCATGGTACTTAACTTGCTGCAAACACACACCCTAGAGCAAACCAGGGAACTGATAGAACGCAGCTTTGGGCAGTACATGGCCACCTTGCATTTAAGACCAGAATACGATGAGATTGCCGAACTGCAAACGCAATTAGCTCAACTTCATGAGCAAATCGCCGCAGTTGATGAAAATGAACTGGCTGTTTATGAGAAATTGCGGCAACGCCTGAAAGTAGAACGCCAGATATTGAAAACCTTGCAAGAGCAAGCACAGGAAGATAGACAAGAAGAATTGGGGATGATGTTGGGCTTTGCAGTGTCAGGAACTCTGTTGAGTCTCAAAGGCAAAAATATCACAGTGTCTTCACCCGTAACCGCAGTGTTAGTGGGAAAATCGCCGGGTTCTGGTCAAGCTCCTTACTTGGTATGCTTAGGGCACGATAACCGCTGGTATGTGGCAACGACAGGGGATGTAGTCGATTTATATGCCGAACTGCCGCGAATTGAGGTGCCACCTGATTTACTACCACCGCCAGAGATGCCTCTGAAGCCAGGACAGTCGCGCCGTGGTAACGCAGAAACATTTGCGATCGCTGCGCGTATTCCGGATCCCTTAGAATCTTTGCATCTGGCACCAGAAGTAGCAGAACAACTCAGTCGCACTGCCGCCGTCCAAGAGCAATTAGAAGCTCATCCCCTACATCAATCAGGCAATGCTGCCACGCTTTTCAAGCGCCGGGCCCGCTATGTCGAATTAGAAGCCGAACTCGAACAGTTGCAAGGGCAAGTAGAGCAACAGTCACAACGTCATTGGGAAGAATTTATCAATTTAATCTCAATTCTGCAACACTTTGGCGCTTTAGATAACTTAGTACCCACACAATTAGGGCGAATTGCTGCTGCCATTAGGGGCGAGAATGAGTTGTGGCTAGGTTTAGTATTTGCTAGTGGCGAATTGGACAACTTAGATCCGCACCATTTAGCCGCCGCCGCCGCCGCTTTGGTGATGGAAACACCTCGTCCAGATAGCAAAGTTAACTACGAGCTTAGTAATGAAGTCGCAGAAGCCTTAGCAAAATTGCGGGGAATTCGTCGCCAAATGTTCCAACTACAACGGCGGTATAACGTAGCGCTGCCTATATGGTTGGAATTTGAGTTAATTGCGATCGTGGAACAATGGGCGCTGGGAATGGAATGGACAGAACTCTGCGAAAACACCACCTTGGATGAAGGCGACGTGGTGAGAATTTTACGGCGGACGTTGGATTTATTATCGCAAATACCCCACGTTCCCCATTTACCAGACTCTTTCCAGCGTAATGCATATCGGGCGATGCAGTTGATTGATAGATTCCCTGTGAATGAAGTAGTTGAATAAAAAGGACGCAGGGACGCACAGAGAGTATTTGATAATTTCTTTGCGTAAGTTTGAGGGGTTTATAGTACTACTGTAAACCCCTCAATAATGAATTTAGATTTGACCCAATAATAGTAGTGGTACGTAGTTAAAAATGCTTTTTTGGTTTCGTATATCTTCATATACGTCATTAATCAAATGTATCTAACTGAAGTTATAGTCGCTACAAGCGCTACTCAATCTTAGTACACCAAGTTTCCAGTACCGCGCAACTGCCGCAAAGAATTTACACAGTATGGACAGTCACATTTAAATAACTTAATTGCAGCATCACTTTCCTCTTCAGTAAAGTTCAACATGGCAATATTCTCATCTGATACTGATGTGGCAATGGTTGAGGAACGTGTAGAGGTATACGGTTGCGTTCTCTCTGAATCTCGAATGCACACAAAATCTGTTCCGCCATGTGGGTTAGTGATACAGGTGCGACCATCTTGTGTGTGCAGTAATCGCTGAGTAATACTAGCATGAGCAGGATTAAGTACCGCCAGCGTAGACATCAGCGACACAAAGATTGAGGAACTGGAAAGCAAATTCAGGATAATTTTTTTGTTCATAGATTTCCTTGAGAAAATTGTCTACTAGCTTAGGGTATTCGATTCACTTTCAAACTTCAAGTAAATTTTTCCTAAAATATAGCTAGCTTGACACTTGTTACCCAATAAAGTTCCATCTCTACCCAGTTTGATCACAAGTTAATTGCTACAGCAGACTTCAAAGTTAAAACAGGCTTTATGTCTGGATTGGAAATCTCAGTTGTATAGTTCAGCAAATTTAAATCCGCTGTAAGTTAGTGAACGTGAATGATTGAATGTTTGTAGTAAGTGGCTCTAGCCGCTTACTATGAGCAAACTTAATTAATTTTATATTGCAGAACATAGTTTGATTTATTTTTAGCGAATTACTTATATTCTTAAAATAGTGATTTTTTGCTTGATGTAAGTATAAAAGCTTAATTAAATTAAAGCTTTTAGTCAGCGGCTATAGCCCTTTTAAATATTATGCATAGTGAGAAATTGCTCACTACGAACAAAAGTTATATCTTACATTATTTTATATAATTAAGAACCAATATAGCTATCTTGACAAGATTATAAAACTTAATTTTAACCAAAAGATAGTTTAAATATATAGCAATAAATTTGATATAGATTCTCGTTCTTAAATTCTCAACTTGTAAAAACTCTTTTTTTTCATTACATTTGTAAAAAGACTCATATATTAAGTAATTTACCAGCCTCAACAGAAAATATGAAGCGAAAACTACATTCAGAATCTTCAGGTTGTTGCAATGGTGAACATCACCATCATGAGAATCATAACCATGATCATAATCATAGTCATGATGAGAATCATAACCATGACCACAATCACGAACACGGTAGTGAATTCAATCTGAAAAACGAAGTATTGCCTTTGGTGGTAATTTTAAGTTTGTATGCGCCTGGTGTAATTTTTGAAGACCAATTACACAATACATTCTACTCTATAGGTGAATATCTGCTTTTCATACCTGCTTATTTATTAAGTGGATGGAGTGTTTTAAAAACTGCTGGGCGCAATATACTTAAAGGCAGAGTATTTGATGAAACCTTTTTGATGACAGTAGCGACACTCGGAGCGATCGCAATTCATAAGTTACCCGAAGCTGTCGGAGTCATGTTATTTTATAAAATTGGGGAATTATTCCAAGATATTGCCGTTAGTCGTTCCCGTAATTCCATCAAAGCTTTATTAGAAGTACGTCCAGACTATGCCAATCTTAAAACAGATAAAGGACTCAGTAAAGTATCGCCAGAAACAGTAAATATTGGCGAAGTTATTGTTGTCAAACCCGGAGAAAAAATCCCCTTAGATGGTGAAATTATAGATGGAAATTCGCAAGTTGATACATCTGCATTAACTGGAGAGTCTGTACCGCGAACGGTGAGAATGGGAGAGACAGTTTTGGCTGGAATGATCAATAAAATGGGTGTTCTCAGCATTAGAGTAACAAAACTATTTGATGACTCTTCCATTGCTAAGATTTTAGACTTGGTACAAAATGCCAAAAGTAAAAAAGCAGAAACAGAAAAGTTTATTACTAAATTTGCTCGATATTATACGCCAATAGTAGTTTTTATATCTCTAGCAGTTGCATTATTACCTCCTTTCTTGATTTCTGGCGCAACTTCATCGCAATGGGTTTACCGTGCCCTAATTCTACTAGTGATCTCCTGTCCATGTGGACTCGTTATCAGTATTCCATTAGGTTACTTTGGAGGTGTCGGAGGTGCTGCTAGACGTGGTATTTTGGTTAAAGGTTCTACTTTTTTAGATGCGTTAAATGCAGTCAATACAGTTGTTTTTGATAAAACTGGAACGTTAACTCACGGGGTATTTAAAGTAGCACAAATAGTACCATCAAATGGCTACGATGAACAAGAATTATTGCAATTAGCTGCAAAAGTAGAATCGCACTCAAATCATCCCATTGCTCAATCTATCCGTAAGGCTTATGGTGGAAAAATCGATGAATTTGAGGTGAGAGATTATGAAGAGATAGCAGGCTATGGAATTAGAGCCAAAGTTGAAAATAGGGTAGTGATAGCGGGAAGCGATCGCCTATTACATAGAGAGAATATTGCTCATGATAATTGCCAGTTAGAGGGAACAGTTGTTCATCTAGCAGTAGATAATATTTACGCTGGATATATTATCATTGCTGATGAACTGAAAGAAGATGCGAAACACGCTATTCAAGCACTTAAGAAAATGGGTATAGAGAGAACGGTAATGTTGACAGGAGATAATCAAGCGATCGCTTACCGAATTGCTCAACAACTTGGCATAGATAGCTATGAAGCAGAGTTATTACCCGAAGAAAAAGTTAATGCCATTGAGAAGTTACTCAGCAGCGCCGGCAAGCATGGTAAAGTTGCCTTTGTTGGTGATGGCATTAATGATGCGCCAGTGATTGCTAGAGCAGATGTTGGTATGGCGATGGGTGGCTTAGGCTCAGATGCAGCGATAGAAACTGCCGATATTGTCATCATGACAGATGCACCCTCAAAAGTGGCAGAAGCAATACAAATCGCCAGAAAAACCCGCAAAATTGTTTGGCAAAATATTGGGTTTGCATTAGCAATTAAAGGTGTATTTATTGGATTGGGTATTTTAGGCGTAGCGACAATGTGGGAAGCTGTGTTTGCTGATGTGGGAGTAGCTTTACTAGCAATTTTCAACGCAACTAGAGTAATGAAATAAAATTTTTGGAAAATCGGGAATCCGTAATTGGGAATTTGTAGTAGTTAAAACTGAAAAGCAATAATTGAATATATTAAACACTCCCAAATCGGATTCCCTTAGAGGTAGACTGTGAACCCATCTATTAAAGGTATCGTTACGGCTGCGTTAGCTTTACTATTAACTAATTCAGCAACCCCAGTAGTTGCATTACCCCAGAAAACTAATCAACCGCCAACCGATGCGCGTTCCCAACCGTTAAAAGACACCTTGATTATTCCTGGGGAAAGAGTGGGGCCGATAACACGCACAACCACCAGACAAGATTTAGTGAAGCTGTTTGGTGCATCCCATCTCGTTGACAAAACCATTTCTGGCCCTGAAGGAATCGGTAGTTTTGCAGCTACTCAGGTAAATCTAAATCAGGGACGCACTCTGCTAGTAGTTTGGAGTAATAATACTCGTACTAAACCATTAGATGTGCGTAACCTGGGTTCAGCTTGGAAAACCCGCGAAGGTATCGGTGTTGGAACGCCTTTAAGCGAGTTACGTAAGAAACTAGGTGATTTTAAACTCTATGGATTGGCGTGGGACTACGGCGGTACTATTTTGTTAGATAGTAGCCGATTATCTAGCTATCAGGGCAAACTTATCCTGCGAGTGGATACTGCTGCTAATGCTTACGAAAAGTTTCCCAATGACTACCAAGCGGTGTCTGGAGATACTACTTTTTCCTCTAGCAATCCCCACTGGAAACCTCTGGGAATCAGGCTAGCAGAAATTATCGTTGTATTGAATCCAAGTGAGTAGTGGTATGCTAAACATCTAGTTTGCTTGCTTATCGAGAGCAGACGCGAGCTTTTCGGAGATTTATTGAGACTCATTCAGTAGCAGCATTTCTAATCCACGGTTCACTATATTATGGTCAATGCTGGTTATTGAATCGGTTAGTAGCACAAAATGTCCCCAATATCATGACGGGGAAGATTGTACGAATTGAACTCAGTCCTATTGCTCGGAAAAGTGATAGTGCTGCATTGTGGCGTGAACTTAGGGGTAGAGTTGGTCTGGGTAGACAAACATGCATCTGCTAGTGAAATCAAAATTGAACTGGTGTATGAACCGACGCAATGTATTTTGCGGGTTAAAGATAATGGACAGGGATTTGAGACAGATAGTTTGTCTACTGTTAAAGGTTTTGGATTGATGGGGATCAAAGAACGTAGCGATCGCATTTCAGCGTAGTTAACAATCCAAAGCATTCTAGGACAAGGAACGGAAATTACAATACTAATTAACCGAGAGTAAGCAATAATACCAAAAAAATGATCAAAAAAGCCTCAAACCTAGATAAAAACGTTGGTTTTTGAGTGCCTGCTATCCAGGGAAGTAGGCACTCAAAAACCAACTAGGGAAAGGGTTTGGGACTTTTTGGAGAGGTCTATTGTCTGTGTTCAAGAAAGTTTGAACCCACTACCCTTGGTATTAGTAGCGCCACGGTAGATAGCCGTCTGTACTGAGATTTATTTCCCCCTCCAGTGTAATCCTTGCTCAGTCGCCAAGATTGATGGAAAGTTGGTTTTCCTCAGGTGTGGTTTGTGACCAAATCTACAGAGCTTTGACAATTTTTCACTGGAAACCAGCAGGAGGCTGACTCAGTCGCCAATAGTGGTGGAAAGTGGGTTTTCCCCAGGTGTGGCTAGCCACCACAAACGCGCCGTTGTTACAACTACCATTAGAACCTAGGGCATAGTCGGGGAATAACTTCGGTTGGATGGCGTAAGTGTCGGGATCACTGCTGACTGGAACCAATACCCAGGACTGCAAGCCAGTTTCCTTTTGTTCGCGCTTTTGCAAAGTTGTTTGCGCGAGATACCCCGGTTTGGCTGGTGCTTGGAGATACAACTCCGCCGAGCCACCCAATTCTTTCTCCCAGGTCTTGATGAGGTAAGTTCCATCGGTTTGCTTCTCCAGAACCCACAGGTATCCTTTTGCCCCTGCCCTAAGATCAGGAGGATCTTGATTCCATATCTGAGTCTGAAGACCGACAGTGGGAAAGTAACCTTGTGCTATGAAATAAATACCCGTCACTTGGTGAATCAACATCCAGTTACCGGAAACATCATCTGGGCGTGGCATTATAATTTCCTCATCGAGTGGTACTGTAATTTTGACGGTCTTGCCGCCAACGACTTCTCCATCGGTAACGACATCGAGGGAGCCGTTGAAGACCTGATCCTCGTAGGTGGCTGGTACGGTGCCAATCCAGGAAACGTCAAAGCTAATTTCATGGTCTTGGTCTCTGCTGAGGGGACCGTAACCGGCGGCTGGTGCGATCGCTTGCACAAAAGGTGCCGTGGCACCGCTGGCTACCAGACTGACGTTCCCGATCGCGGTGATCTGTGCTGCTAATTCAGCAGTGATCGTCTCCACAATCGTATTTGCACTGACACCTTGGACAATTTTGCCACCTGTGGCCTTGGCGATCCTTGTCCCTTGTCCCTGGGTGCCGCCCGGATCGCCGCAGAATGGCTTATACCCAATAGCTTTCGCTTTCGGATCGTCGTCCAGCCCCGCCGGAGCGCCGTCGCTTCTCAAGCTAAGGGCCAGCACCTTGATCTTCTCTGCGACTAGCTTATCGGTAACCGATGCCTCGGTGATGTCGTAGGATAGGTTGGAGATTTGCTTGCATACTGCGTCGTGACCGGCGGCGTCACCAAACCAGACGATGATCCGCTTGGAATCTGCGCGCCAACCGATATTGCCACCTGGTGGTTCGGCAACCTGATCAAGAGCGTAGAACTGAGCCTCTGGAACGTCCTTACCGGAAGTAGTCCTCCAGTCAGCTACTGCCGCTTGGATCGCGGCGGTGTTGGTACTCAGGCTATGCTGGTGCGCGAAGGCGTAGGGATGTTCGCCAGTAACCGGAGCCGGAAAGTCTTTGTATTCGCCAACCCCGAACTGGACATCGGCCCCTAGCTCTCCGATTTGGGTTAGGACATCCAAGATCCCAATTTTGACAGCGTCAATCGCCGCCTTCATGCTACTGGTCGTATCTGCGAGAAAATAGACATCCACTTTGGGGACTACCCCAGATTTCGGGATAGTGACTTTCACCACTTCGGCGAACGTTTCATCTATGGACAGAGTCAGATCGTTCGTTGCAGGTGAAACCTGAATCGGAATACTCATTAACTTGAATAACTCCTTTGATCAAAAAATTTTGCCTTCAAAAGGCACAATTCCCAAAGGTTTTATCTGATTAAACTCCTTGCTTTTATTCGGTAATTTTTAATCAGAAATAAGGAACAAAAGCTCCTCAAACTTTTGCTTTGGCAAGAGGTCTATTGATGAGCTTGTCAGACTCTGGAATTGACTATACCACTATAAATGGATGCCAATTTTCTATTGGTACAGAAAAGTTTACACAAATTGAAATTGAGACAAGAAAGAGAAATTTTTATGGACTCAAATCCAAGCAGGACAAGTAATTGCCGCTATTTTATTACTCTCATGAGAGAATATTAAAAGCTTGTTTCTCCCTATTTGGTTCTAAACAAAAATTTTTGGCTTTGTTGATCAAGCGAGGCTTTGAAAAAGATTCAATGTCAGCATTTTATTTTTATTTGTTCAGAGATATAAAAGAGGATTATTATGGATAATAAACCGTTTGATAACTTTGCTCAAATCAGAGGGTTAGTCAAAAAAAACGAGTGTGAATTACTTTTGTTGCCTGCATCAAAGCCTACTGATTGACTCACCTTTATCACCCATCGCATGACAAATCAAACTTTTACCAACGGTTATGCATTACTCATTGGCGTAGGTGCTGATTTACCAGTCACAGTCAAAGATGCAACGGCTATACAAGATATACTGATTGATCCAAGTCGCGCCGCCTATCCACCAAAACAAGTCACACTGCTAACCGAAACCTCTGCAACTCGGCAAAATATCCTTGCAGCTTTTGACCAAATCATTGCCCAGATAAATCAAAATTCTGATGCAACTGTCATCATTTACTACTCCGGTCACGGTGGACGCATCCAGCGCACCAATGAATACTTCCTTGTACCATTCGGTTATGACCCCAGCCAACGCGCAGACACAGCAATCTCAGGTGTAGAATTTACCCAAAAAATTGAAGCAATTACAGCGCGTAAACTCGTAGTTTTATTAGATTGCTGTCATGCTGGTGGCGTTCCAGCTTTGAAGGAACCAGGGGAAACCTTTGTAAAATCACCCTTACCGCCGGAACTGTTAAATGTGCTAGGAACGGGAAGCGGTCGAGTTGTGGTTGCTTCTTCGCGGGAAGACGAATATTCCTACACTGGTCAACCCTACAGTGCTTTCACAGATTGCTTGTTGGAAGCCTTGCAAGGTAAAGCAGCGGTGAATAAGGATGGCTATGCACGTATTCTTGATGTTTTAGTTTACTTATTTGACCAAGTGCCAAAAAGAGCATCAGGGCCGCAGCACCCGTTTGTAAATAAAGTGCTGGATTTGGGCGATAACTTTCCCCTTTGTTATTACGCTGGTGGAAGTAAATTTTTATCTGGTGAAGCCGCAACTATTGAAGCTAGTGCAATTTCTACTAGTTTAACTCCTGGACAACGACGGCGATCGCAACAAAAACTAGACGCACTTCAGGCAGAATTTGACATCCGCAGCGAGAAGTTTAAGCAGATGAAGAAAGCTGTAGCAATTGAGGCTGGTACGGCAGTTAAGTTTCAATTAGAACAGCAGCTTCTTGATGAAGAGGCAAAACTGGCACATCTTAGCGATGAACTGGATAAAATTGAGTCTGCATTGCAATCATGAGACTATGTAAATATACAGTTATTTGGCTGATGAAAATCGGGATTTCCTAACCCAGAAAACAAGGAAAACAGAGATATTAAGTTAATCGGTGTTTGTTTATACTATTTCAGTTTTTTGTTGTGGTTATACTGATGACTTAGGTTCTACCTGGGAATTAGGAAGTGGCTTTGCCACTTCTTTTTATTAATCTAGTAGCCCAGTAAAAAATAAATTAAAAGTTAAAAGTAATTTCATTGAACGAACTTTTAACCTTTGTGCATTATGCTGGGGTTGACATCAAGGTGTCATAAGCAATTGCATGTAGCCAGTTAAGATTTAGACTGCACGCTCCGGCTTGTTCACAAAATTCTAGATATGTCTAGCTTTAAGTAGGTTTTTCGGAGCGGCATATAGACATGATATTAGTCATTACTCATTGTATCTTGCCATCTCTCACGCTTGGGCTTGCTCTCCACATCGCGCGATCGCGCTTCTTGCCAAGTCCCCCACGTTAGAGCTTGTTGTCTTTCAACATGGTTAATAAACTGCATGATTGACTGATCTGCTTTGATGGGAGTTTTCAAATCAAACTGAATTGTTTGGAGAATCTTAATGTCACCCATGAGAAAGTACTTAGCTGCAATCTTAGTCAGCCATAGTACAACTCGATTGCATAACAAACCAAAAATTCCTTTACGTTTTTTAGTCATCAACAGAATTTTACCTTCAGTTTTTCCCCCTTCGTGGAGGCGAACTGCAACCATCATGTGGACATGGAAAAAATCGGGACCAAGTGTCACAATGCCAATGCTTCCGTACCAATAGCAAATACTGTAAGTTATGGCATTTTTGTAGAAAAGACGGATGAGCTTAATCAAAAAGGAATTGTCTTTGATGGGTGTAGTGTTACTGAAGACAATCGCATTCTCGTTCAGTTCCTGTCTTTCAAAGATAATTTCTATTGGCAGCTTGTGAACTGTATTGAGGTGTTGAGCATCAATCGCATTAATCATCACTACATTGGGATGACAGTTCATCACAAAGTGAGAATGAATGGCAACATCATACTCTTTTTGTTCCAACTCTGGAATAAAAGGTAGGGGTTGTTGTGGTATTTCTCCAGTCCAAACCCAAATCATCCCATACTTTTCAGCAGTCGGCCAAGTTTGTAACTTTAGGGAAGGCGGCGTATCTAAACATGGGATATCAATACACATCCCTTCAGCATCAAACTTCCAGTGGTGAAAAAAACAACGTAGTGCATTACCCTCAACTTTGCCTTCAGCAAGGTGAGCGCCCATATGCGGACAATAGGCATCAAAAGTAGTTACTCTTCTGTCTTTACCACGGTAGATTACTAGTTCTCTGCCCAAAATGGTGACAGGTTTTACTTCACCCACCCGCAGATTTCGAGAGGGTATTACCCAATACCAGCCCTCAATAAAACGCTCTGGATTATTGAAAGTTTTAGGTTTACGGGTTGAGCTAGAAGCCTGCGAGTTGAGATTCATTTTTATGGTTTCACTTGAGGTGAAGCAGTTGATCTAGAAGTAACATGAGAACTATAAAAAAACAGTTACTTTCAGTACCATGACAAACCGTTACTCAATGAATAACTCAAATTAAATAAGCAAAATCTTGGCTGAAAAATACTAAGAATGTTAAAATTATGCTAGTCAAATATCATCTGGTGTAAGCTAATATCTATTCTGAGTGGATATTTTAAAGATAAAAATTTAGTAATATTTTTAATTAAAAAATTCAACTACTGAATTTTGCTAAACTCTCTAATGATTTAATAAATCAGGAAAATATGTAATAATAATTACAATATTTGGGAAAATCTGCCGTGTTAACTCAGGAGACAAAACTGCTTTTAATTGGTCAGGTAACAGATATGAGCGGAATCCCCATCAGGACAATTCGCTATTACGAGAGTTTAGGCTTAATCAAATCATCAAGACGAACAGAGGGAGGCTTCCGCCAGTTTTCATGGGATGTTCTAACTCGTCTAGGGTTCATTAAAAGGGCACAAAATCTTGGTCTTAGCTTAGAGGAGATTGGAAATATTCTTCAGGTCTATGACCAAGGACAGGCTCCTTGCGGTGAAATAAAAGAAAAGCTCGAAGACAAGCTTTTGCAAATTGATCACCAAATTAATCAGTTGTTAACTTTACGGTCTGAAATAAAGGGATTACTTTCAGGCTGGAAGAATATTGGTGACCACCATGAAGATACAATTTGTCCCATTATTCAAAATACCAGTCAGTGCTGATACCAATTATTTATGAAACTGCACAAAC
The DNA here is from genome assembly GCF_015714705.1 of Nostoc sp. NZL. Classification (NCBI taxonomy): domain Bacteria; kingdom Bacillati; phylum Cyanobacteriota; class Cyanophyceae; order Nostocales; family Nostocaceae; genus Nostoc; species Nostoc sp. NZL. The sequence continues at coordinate 52,894 of NZ_WBKL01000145.1, forward strand.
TCAAGCTTGGTGAAGCAAGGGGATTGAGCAACTGGTTTTGGAGTAACCTCATAGGTAATCGGTATGAGTGCTGATAAATAGAAATACAGCAATTTCTTCATTATTTACTCCGAATATTTAACTCCTAGCCTCCTTAAAAAAGGGTCTAAAAGCATCTAAAAGTCTTTGATACATCACTAACGACTTTTAAAACATCCTTTTAGGATTCAGGACCTTTATAGAGGAGAAACCACCACAACTCTATTCCAATCAATGCTAAACCACCGATCGCAACACCAACTTTCAAGCCCAAAGGTTGCTCGATATGGTGAAATTGGCTGGTTTGTTCTGGCGAATGGGCCGGCATTTCTGCTAATACTACGTCCGATGTTCCAGTGAGCAGCACTAAAGCTGTAAGACTTCCCCAAAGCGTTTTTTTACTGAACATTTCCTTAATTACCCTGAAATTATGAGATAGCTTTTGGTTGAAAGTTACGCAATCTGAGGGCGTTGCTAACAACAGAGAGTGAAGAAAGAGCCATCGCAGCGCCGGCGATAATTGGATTGAGTAACCAACCAAAGATGGGGAACAGAATTCCAGCCGCAATTGGAATACCAATGACGTTGTAAATAAAGGCAAAGAAGAGATTTTGCTTGATATTGTTGATAGTGGCGCGACTAAGTTGGATAGCTGTCACAATTCCTTGCAGGTCTCCAGAAATCAGGGTGATATCGCTAGCTGCGATCGCAACATCTGTTCCCGTTCCAATAGCAATTCCCACATCAGCTTGTGCTAGGGCTGGCGCATCATTTATGCCATCACCTACCATTGCGACAATTTTGGATTTAGGAAATTTCTCTATCTTCCCTTGTAAAGATTGGATAATCGCCGCTTTCTGATCTGGGCGCACTTCGGCAAAGATTCGCTGGATGCCAACTTGCCCCGCGATCGCATCAGCAGTTTTACGATTATCTCCGGTCAGCATTACTACCTCTAAACCTAACTTCTGTAAAGCTTTCACCACTGCTGTTGATGAAGGTTTGAGGGCATCAGCAATACCCATTACCCCTTGTAGTTCGCCATCTACAGCAATCAAAATGACTGTTTTACCAGCGGCTTCCCATGCATCTTTATACTGCTGGAGAGTTATGGTGTTAATTCCAAGTTCTGTTAACCAGCGTTGTGTACCAATTTGTACAAGCTGATTTGACACAACTGCTTGGACACCACTACCTGCGATCGCTACGAAGTTCTTTACTTCTATTAAACTCACCTCTTGAGACTGGGCGTATTTCACAACTGCTGCCGCCAAGGGATGTTCAGAATTGTGTTCCACCGTTGCTGCTAACTGTAAAAGCTTGATTTCATTACCATTAGCTGTACCGTTGACAGTCACAAAGTCTGTAACCGTGGGTTTCCCCTGAGTTAAAGTGCCAGTTTTATCTAGAACGATGGTTTGAATTTTGTGTGCTAGTTCTAAGCTGTCCGCACCCTTAATCAAAATGCCATTTTCTGCACCTTTGCCCGTCCCCACCATTACAGAAGTGGGGGTAGCTAAACCCAAAGCACAAGGACAAGCGATAATTAGTACGCCTACCGTTGTCATTGTTGCGAGGGTGAGGTTGCCAGTGAAATTAAACCAAATGACGAAAGTGGCGATCGCAACGGCAATCACAACTGGTACAAACCATCCTGTAACTTGATCTGCCAAGCGCTGAATTGGTGCTTTAGAACCTTGGGCCTGTTGCACTAGTTTGACGATTTGAGCCAAAAACGTATCATTTCCGACTCGTGTCACCCGAAACTGAAATGCACCCGCACCGTTAATTGTCGCCCCAATCACTTCATCTCCTGGCTGCTTTTTGACTGGCAAACTTTCACCCGTCACCATCGCTTCATCTACCGTCGAAATGCCTGCAATCACTTCGCCATCTACCGGAATCTTCTCACCAGGACGCACTAAAATCACATCGTTGATTCTGACTTCGGCGATGGGAACATCAATTTCTCTACCATCACGGATAACTCTGGCATCTCTAGCTTGCAATCCGATAAGTTTGCGGATAGCTTCAGAAGTTTGTCCCCTAGCGCGATTTTCTAACAACCGCCCCAACAAAATTAAGGTAATGACAATGGCGGCAACTTCATAATAAATATGAGGTATCAAGCCCTGAGCAATAAAAAATTTCGGGAAAACAGTCACAAACAAAGAATATAGATACGCTGCACTTGTACCCAAAGCAATCAGCGTGTCCATCGTTGCCGTATGGCGCTTGAGGCTTTTCCAGCCATTACGGTAAAAAGATCCACCACACCAAAAGACGACGGGTGTTGTCAGCACTAACTGTACCCAAGAATTTTGCAGGAAACTTGGAATCAAGGATAAGTTCAGCCCAGTCATCATGGGCAATGACCCCAAAAGTAGGAAAATGCTGATTACACCTCCCACCACTACCTTGAGGGAGAGTTGGTGTTGTAATGCTTGCCTAGTCGCTTTTTCAACATCATCTTCCTCAGAGAGCAATTCTTCCTGGAGTGAGTAAGAAGAGTATCCCGCAGCAGCGATCGCAGCTTGGATTTTCTCTAAATTTGCTAGAGAGCGATCGTACCTGATGGCGGCTTGTTCTGCTCCAAAGTTAACGTTGCAATCCCTTACCCCTGGTACAGAGCGAATTGCCTTTTCGATGTTGTTAGCGCAAGCGGCGCAACTCATCCCTCGAAGTTTGAGTGTGAGAGTATCCATAACTAGATGAACCACTGTGATTGATGTGGGAGGATCTTAAAGTAATTCGTAATTAAATTATTTGGGGATTTAGACCCCAACTCATTCAAGATCGCCAAGAAAGACAATTACACGCGAGTGCTTCGTCAAAAATTACGAATTACGAATTACGAATTACGAATTAGTTAGCAACTGGATAGCCAGCAGCAGCCAACGCTTCTTTAATTGCTGTTTCTGATGCTTGAGTTTCTACACTGACAAGCTTGGTTGTTGGATCAGCCTGAACGCTAGCATTGGCATCGACTGCCTGAAGTGCTTTGGTGATGGTGCTTGCACAAACAGAACAAGCCATGTTGGGAACTGTGAGTTGGAGAGTCATAGATTTACGGGATAGAGTGGAAAAGCTAGCCAAACCAAAGTCGATGACTGCGGGACATTCGCCAACAGTCAGAAATTTCTGGTTGAGAGTCGCCTTAAATTCATCCTAGACTCTCTAGCCGGCTGGAGAGTCTAGAGATTTTTAAAAGTTTTTAGCTAAACTTCAAATTTATTTACAGATGTAGTACAAAAATTGCTAAAAATACAATATGTTACAAAAGACTTGTTTTCCGATGCAAGTGTGTGTTATCAAGGCTAGATAACATGTTGTTTTCCCCACAATTCTGGGAAAATAACCCTCCGCACCACTTGAGACGCGGCTGCTGAACCCAAGTCTCCTACTCTCTTCACAACAAAGAGTCTTTTTTAAGGCTCTATTTGGAGTTTTCATGCAGCCAAAAAATTTAAAACGTCTCCTGCGTGCTTTAGAGCGGCAGGGTTTGGATGTAAGTTACAGCAATCGTACTTATTCAGTTCGTTTACTTAATTCTTCTGATGCCCCTATAGCAGAAGTGCTACTGCCAGAAGGCTTCCCGGTAGAAGCTAAGGCGTTGAAGCAGTTAGCGAATTTAGCAAGTGTCCGCCACCCATCTGGTGGATGCGTGTGTCGTGCCTGTGCTACCCCTGACTTTCACCCAGGTGATGCGGGTGTTGCCATTGGTTCAATTGTGGAAACTGTGGGTCAGGTTATCCCTGGCGCTGTCGGTTCTGACATCAATTGTGGAATGCGCCTGCACGTTGCTGATTTGACAATCGACGAATTCATGGCAAAGCGCGACCAATTCGTAGAAAAGATGAAGGGGGATTACTTCTTTGGTACGCGTGATGTGACAATGACTGCTGACGCAATGCGATCGCTATTTCAGTACGGAGTTCCCGGTTGGCTGGATGCCATGCTAGTTAAGCCTACAGGGAGTGTAGTTAAATCTGATTTACAACAACTTGCCCAAGAAAGCGATCGCATCTTCTTAGGTGGTTCAATGGATGGTGACTGGAAACTTGCACCTGAAGAATTGGTTCCCGATGCTGGACTGGTACGCGATGGCGGACTGGCAACCATAGGCGGCGGAAATCATTTTGTAGAAGTGCAGCGAGTTGATAAAGTCGAAAATCGCACCCTTGCCCACGCCTGGGGAGTGCGCGAGGGACAACTGGCTTTTATGATTCACTCTGGTTCCCGAAATGTGGGTAAGTATATTGGGGGAATGTGGCGAGATAAAGCTAAGGCGACTTGGCAAAAAGGTCTGAAGTACCCTGATTCTCAGATTTTTCCTCTCTCTACTTATTCTCACCCCGAACTTGTCGCCAGTTACCTACAAGCTGAAGCCACTGCTGCTAACTATGCCTTTGTCAATCGCCTGCTGTTAGCTGAACTGCTACGTCTGCGTTTACGAGAAGTATACAAAGATGTAGAAGCACCTCTAGTTTATGACTTGCCCCATAACATCACCTTGCCAGAAGGTCAGGGATGGGTAACACGCAAGGGCGCTTGTCCCGCTCATCTAGGGCAACCAGTGATTATTCCTGGTTCAATGGGTGCTGATTCTTATCTAATGGTGGGTAAAGGCAATCCAGCATTTTGTAATTCTGCCTCACATGGGGCGGGAAGAATTTATTCTCGTTTCGACCTCAACCGCAGGGGTGCATCTCAAAGTGAGGCGGAGCTGGGATTAACCGGGGTAGACTGCATTACCCTGCGTCAAGAACGCCGAATTGAAGAAGCACCCGCCGCCTACAAACCGATTCAGTCTGTGATTGATGTGCAGGTTGAGGCAGAAATGGTCAATATTGTAGCGCGGTTGAGTCCGGTGTTGACGTTTAAGGCGTAGCTGCTAAATAAAAAGCCCCTGGCTAATACCAGGGGTATCCATCTTTATTCCCTGATATTAGAATCGCATCTGTGAAGCTATGGTAAATCCGTATTAATGCAATTACTGCATAATTTCGATGATGATTTTGCAATCAGCTAGTTAGATAGGAATTTACTCAGCATCATTGATGAGAGCGATATCTACGACAGGCTATAACGCTCGCAGACTCGCTAATCTCCCCTTCTCTACGAGACGCTGCACGAAGGGAGAAGACTCGTTATCGGTGTCGCTTCTTTCTCTTCACTTGCTGACAAAAAAGGTTTAGCACTCAGCTAAACCTCATATTTAGTGCTTGAGCAGACATCCCAAATTAATTTAGACTGACTTTTCTAGCAGTTCATCTTCCTATAGACTGTATCCAAATATCTTGAAAACTGATACACAATTACCTGATCAGTCATAATAAAAGGCTTGGTTAAACCAAGCCTCTATATATACCAAGCATTTACTACACCAAGATTAATTTAGACCGACTCATACTTTAGTTCATCTCCCTATGGGCTGTATCCAAATATTTTTAAATCTGATATAACATTTCCTGGTTGTTTATTAAAAAAAGGTTTGGCTGTGAACCAAACCTCAATAATTGCTGTGCTTAACAACGTACTAAATTAATTTAGTTCTACTCTATATTACAGATCATCATCCTAGAGGATGTGTATAAATATTTTGAAATCTGGTATTGCTTTACTTGGTAAAAACATTCACTTTTCAATTTAAAAATTGATGAAAAAATATACAAAACATCTACCTAAAGTATGAAAAATACTTGGCTTCAAGCCAAGCCTCCATATATATATACCAAGCGTTTACCACATCTAGTTAATTTAGAATTAGGTTGACTTCAGTTCATCTTCCTAGAAGATGTATACAAACATTCTAAAAGCTGAAGCTCTCCTTATCCCATCAGACATTAGAGTCAGAGACTCAATGAATGCATTCCCAGTCTCCGACTGGGAACGAGTCAAGCCTTATCAAGCTAGGTTTTTAGGACTTGTGTGTACACCGTAGTTATTCCAAAGGGAAAGGCTAGCGCCTGCTGTAGGGGCCGTTCAAGCAAGCTACAGCGTCTCTTTTAGGAGAAGGGCTGTAGGGAAATGACTCGAAGAGGCTGGGCTATTGTCCTTGGTCTCAGCCCTTCTCTATGAGGCGCTACTTTGCATTGAGTAATGGCTCGCTATCGCCAGATTTGAATCCCCAAGGTGGATTCTGACAATTTATACCTTTATTGTTTCTCATAAATCCAGCAGATAACAATCTCGACAAACAATTTACTTCTACTCGGATAAAAGTCTATTTTCCACTTATCTAAGTTTTTATAAAAAAAACCCTGGGTATTATTCCAGGGCACATACACGTTTTTCAGGCATTAACAGGCTGAATAATAACTTTGTAAAATAGTTATTTCTACTATCCATAGAATGATACGAATATCAATCCATATATGGTAATGGTAGTTTTTTGTTGCTTAGTCTATTTATAGATGGTATTTTATAACACTAACCCAGTAGATTTTGATGATATTTACTATTCCTTTAGTACCAGATCAAACATTCTATAATCTGATATTAATCTCTTAGTGATATAAGGTTAGATTCAAAAATTCTAGAGTAAGTACTTTATTAACTATTTATACATTTCACTTGCTGAGTGCTACTCACGAAAAAGGCATGGCTAAAAGCCACGCCCTATATATACCAAGTGTTTACCATACCTTGCTAATTTAGAATTACTTTGATTTCAGTTCATCTGTCTATAGTGTGTTTACAAAAAATCTACAACCTGTTGGCAAGTTAATAATATATTTATTGCTATAAAAAAGGTTTCTATAAACTTAAATATTAATCTGGCACCAGTGCTTTATATAATTTCTATTAAATTATACCTCATGATAGCGTACTTAAATAAAAACATGGAGTGAGAAGTATAATCTGTAAATTCGGTTAACACAGCTAGTTATATCAATAAAGGCTTGGTATTCAACGAAGCCTTAAAGGTTGCTTGAAAAGGGGTTAGCTATGATTTTAGGTATCTTATTGATCCTCCCAAGCACCCTTTAAAATAGGGGGTTTGGGAGAAGATAACAAATATTTAACACATCAATAGAAACTTTAAAAATACCCTCTTAGATAAGGGTAAAGTTTATCAGCAGAATTTAGATATTTTACTTTATCAAGACATCTACCGTTAGGTACTATACAAATATTCTAGAAGCTGTTAGTACACGATTATAGTAGCCATGAAAAAGGTTTAGCACTCAGCTAAACCTCCATAGAAAGCAGTTATTCGACACACCAGAATTAATTTAGAGCTACTCTAACTTCTGGTCATCTTCCTCTAGGGTGTGTACAATAATTATAAAATCTGGTACGTAGCAACATCAACAATATAGGAATTAATTTAACCCCCTTTAGATAGAGAAAAGTTTAAATATATTGGATTCAAAATAAAATATATCACATATCAAATTAACATGCAGTAATGCTCTAATTTAATAAAAAAATTAGCCAAAGTTTTATGCAATCAAAGTATTGCATAAAATTTCAAATAATGCTGTAATTAATTCATGTTATTTCAGCTTATTTAAATCTCTTTTAAGGCATAAAAACATAACGAAAATTAAATGTAATTTATGGGAGAATCTTGCGATCGCTAGCAAGTAGATAAACCTAAATAAACAATACTTGGTAGTAAGTAATAAAAAATTTTACCTGGGTTATCTAATACTCACGATGTTGACCTACTTATCAATTTTCTGTAATATTGTGCTTTATTCAAAGCTCGGCTATTGCCGTCCCTCTTACCTGTAAGGTTAAGGTTTAATTATCCTGTTTATTGATATTTTGTAGCATACAATACTAAATAAAATATCAATAATCTAGAAACAAATTTCTGCATCAGCGTAGCCTGTCGTAGACATCGCACTATGCTAAAGTAGTAAGCATCCTTTGATAAACAATCATTGTCAAAAAGGAAACAATATATAATGAACATCTACTTCCTTTCTAGAAACTATCAAAATTAATCTCTTGGTTTGCTTACTAGTAAAAACTTATTCAATCGTCTCTGTACAAGCAATTAAGATGGTGTTAAAATTTTATTCAGTACGCCAAAACCAGTACTGAATTTAACAGTTAATAACTTTAATTACTTACTTTATTCAGTATCTTTAAAATTTAAAACCATACACAGGTCAAGCGATACTGTTATAAATAATCATATGATATTTCTATATAAAGTTATTATGAACATACTGAGAAATTATTCTGTAATTTTGCGTATAATCAAAAAGTATCTGCTAAACCTATCAGCTTGAGGTTTTGTTATCTCAGCTATTTTTGCATGGGTTAGAGTTATCAACTAGGCAAAAGTAAAACACAAACCAATCTTAACGAAGCACTATTTTATTGTTCGCAGGAAGCCTCGTCTTCCCAAGTAAAGACGATAACTCCTAATAAATCTTCTGGAGAAGAGATGTATTTGGCACATTCATTCATGAGTGATGAAAAGAAGCAAAACTCTCACCAGCCTTTGATTTTGGCAGTTGAAGACCATGATGATAGTCTTTTGCTGATTAGTTATGCTCTTGAGTCAATGGGTTGTAGATTTATTTGTCAAACAGATTCTTCTGCAACGGTGCTGGTGGCTAAAGAATATCAACCAGACTTAATCTTGTTGGATATTTTGTTACCAGGTCTTAGCGGTATCGATGTTGTGCGTCATCTGAAGCAAGAACCCTTAACTTGTACAATTCCAGTAGTGGCAGTCACAGCTTTAGCTACCACGGATGATCGTGAGCGTATTTTCAAGGCTGGATTTAATGATTACATCAGCAAACCCTATATGCTTGAGGAATTAGAGGCTATAATTCGCCGTGAACTGGGGGAAAAATTTGCCCCTTACTCAACTTTTGAGCTTTGTCAGGATTAGCAGTCAATCAGAACAATATGAAGGTGAAGGAGAAGAACTTAAATATTTTTAGGTAGTTGGAGAGTGAACAGACTACCTTTACCTAGTTCAGAGGTAACCTGGATAGTTCCTGCGTGCGCTTCTACAATCCGGTGGGATAGATGTAGCCCTAAGCCACTACCTGAGCGTTTATTTTTGCCTTGGCGAAATCGCTCGAAAATTGTTGCCTGATCTTCAGGCGCAATCCCATATCCTGTATCTTCTATCTCAATTGTTACTGAATCTTGATTTACTTGATTAGGTGACGCTTCAAAAATACGAATTGTTATGCCTCCGGTATCTGTAAATTTGATGGCATTTGCAATCAGGTTGTTTAGCACCCGCCGTAATTCCAAGCGATCGCCCATAATAACACCAGCATTTTTACGCTGTGAATCTAAATCAGTGGTATCTATTTTTAGAATCAATCCTTTTTCACTAGTTAGAGGACTGAGTTCACTCACTACTTCTTGAGATATCTCACGTAAATCGCATACTTCCCAATTCAACGTTTTTTTACCTGCCTCGAAGCGATATACTTCTAGGAGGGTATTAACCATTTCCATCAAATTTTGGTTACTGCGAATCATAACTGCGATCGCCTGTTTCATTTCCGGCGAAATTTTGCAGAATGTTTCCATCTCAAACAAACTCAACATCCGATCGGCCGCTACTAAGGGAGTTCGCAAATCATGAGTCAGACGAGAAACAAAGTCTTCTCGTTGGCGGGCCATTTTTTGTTGTTCATCCAGACTGTGCTTGAGACGCAACAGCGATCGCACCCTTGCCAATAGTTCATCAGTATCAAATGGTTTGCGAATAAAATCGTCAGCACCAGCATCCAAACCTTCGACAACGCTGGATTCGTGAAAGGCTGTAATCAACAGAATTGGAATATAACTGATTGTTGGGTTCTTTCGAATCCGACGCGTGACTTCATAACCATCTATCCCTGGCATCATCACATCTAACAAAATCAGATCAGGCGGAGATTGTTCAACTTGACGCAAGGCCTTTATGCCATCTGAAGCCAAATCAATTTCATACCCCTCACTTTCTAAAATTGTTTGAACCAAAATGAGGTTATCTCGAGTATCGTCAACTGCGAGAATCCGATAAATTCTATTATTTTCAACTACAGACATAATTTATAAATTTTTATCGGTTTTTTGGGAAGTAATTTATAGTTTAAATTTAGGATATCCTATTGGTGCTTGTCTAGCTTGGGAAGAGGAATGATGTGGATTTTTCGCAGAGCAAAAAATCCCGTCACTATCTAACTGCAAAGCTGGAGCATCATCTGTTATATTCGGTAATGTTATTTGACGGGGCAATTCAATTTTAAACATAGAACCGATGCCCAATTTGCTCTCAAGAAAAATTTTGCCGCCCATCATTCGCACTAGCGAATCTATAATTGCCAAACCCAAACCTGTACCTGGATATTTGCGAGTAATAGTTTGATCGACTTGTCGAAATGCTTCAAAAATACGTTTAAAATCTCTGGGTGCTATGCCAATACCTGTATCCCGAACAATAATTGCCACTCGATTTGCAGGTAGTTCCTTAACCTCAACCCAAATCTCGCCAAACTCTGTGAACTTAATGGCGTTGGAGAGCAGGTTAATCAAAATTTGTTTGACTCGAACAGGATCATTAAATACCAAACTATTTTGCAAATCGGTTTCCACTAACAATGAGAGATTTTTGGCATCAGCTAGGGAACGCATTTCACCTACAGCGAGATTGATGACCTTTGATACATCAAATATTTCCGCCTTTAAGTCTAATCTTCCCGCCTCCAGTTTGGAAAAGTCAAGCACTTCATTCAGCAGCATCAGCAAATGCTTTCCATTATTCAAGATGCGCTCAATCATATCTGCTTGCTGGTGAGTTAATTGACCAAACTTAGGACGCAGCAGTATCTGCGAAAAACCAATAATCGCATTCATCGGCGTTCTGAGTTCGTGAGACATAGTTGCCAAAAAATGTGATTTTAGTAGTGATGCCTCCGATAGCTTGAAGTTTTGCATTTGAATCTGTTGCTGTTGTCTCTCCAATTCTTGGTTCTTATGAATGAGTTGTTCATGACTTTCTCTGAGCTGCTCTTTTACTAAAGCTGCCTGCATTTCAGCGCGATAAATCCGAATTGCACTCCGCAATACCTGTGCCAATGTCTCTGGAGATATCCTAGACTTAGATAGATAGTCTGTAGCACCAGCTTTCAATAATTGCAAAGCAATTTGTTCATCTCCTTGACCAGTTAGGACTACTAAAGGTACTTTAATTTCCGAAGAACGTAACTGTTGAATCAAGGTTAGCCCGTCTTGGTCTCGTAAGCGATAGTCGAGGAAAACACAATCATAGGCAGTAGTGGATAAGGCAGAAAACGCATCATGGCCATCGCCTACTTCAGACAGTTCCATCTGAACACCTGCTTTAGTCAAGGCATCACGGACTGCCATCCGGTCTACTTCCTCATCGTCTACAACCAAAATTTTTAGCGTCTCTTCCATCGGTTTTTATTTTTGCCGCCAAACATAGGTTGATGTATATCATTTCTCTTTTCAGATTATCCAACTAAATAAAGAATATAAGATTTTCGGACATCTAAAATCTGTAACTTGATTGACTAAGACATTTCGCACAATATCCAATACTTGTTGAGCGTTGCCCTAATCTCTACAAACTTATGGAAGGTTAAAGGCTTTAGAATATATTTAGCTAAATTTAAGTTTTCAGCTTTCACTTGCTGTTGATCTTGATTTAAGACCGTCATTACAACTCCAGAAGTTACTCTCCATTGCGGGTCAGAACGTAATTCTTGCGGGAATTCGATGCCACCCATCTTTGGCATAGTCAAATTTAGCAAAACCAAGTGTTGCTTAGTGGTAGTTTCGGGATGCTGTCCGTGATTGCTGTGCAACGTTATTAGTGCCTCTAGCCCATTTCTTGCAAGGTGAACCAGATTCATAGTATTAACTTTCTTGAATGCCTGCTTGACATTCATCACATCAACTTCGTTGTCCTCCACTACTAGTATGTTAATAACTCTTTTGGGCATTTTCTTGGATTAAATTCAGCCTGTTGTATCCTATATCTAGTAAATTAACCAGAGTATTGCACTTTAACTTCTAGCAATTGACCAATGCTTCCAAATCAATTAGCAATTAACAAACCGAAAACTATTGCTCTGAAGACAGCAAACATAGCTGATATAAAGTAAAATACAATACTTTACTAAGCTTAAAACAATTGTAAATGAGTGAGCTAGCGACCGTCGTCAGCCATTGGTGAGAGTTGCATACCATTATCGTGTACCATAAGCTTGAGCGGTTTTACTTATCAGATTGCTTAGATCAGGTAAACAAGAAAGTACTACCTATACCGATTTGTGAATTTGAAGTAATCCTACCTCCTGCAATTTCGACAATTTTCTTAATGATCGCCAGACTTGTGTTAGCATTTTCCGGGCGATCGCAGTCTCGCACTGTTTGGAAAATTACCAAAACCTTCTCGTAAATTTTAGGAAGAATACCAATTTCTTCCAATCCTTTTGGTGTTAAGAAGATTAGTTGTCCACTTTGATTGCTGAAGGGTTGAACTTGTAAGCCGTAAGTTGCCCACCATCTGGACACACGAGTGATTACAGTTCTTAGTTGTGCTTGAATTCCTTTTGAAATTGTCGACCATCGAGCCTGACTTTTCACGTTATCTGGAAAAACCAACGCCAGACCTAAAACCCATAACCCTACAAGGATTAAGGGAAAATTCCCAGCTTTTCTCCTTGAAGGGGAGAAATTTGCCAAATCCCGTGAAAAGTCAGACCAGCAAGCTTCCCACAAAGAACGACGAATTACCTCGTTACTGGCGATTCCACCAAATTTTAAGGCCGTCCGATTTTGTTCCATGAGTATGTCTATTGGCTCCATCAATTCGATGAATCCAAAGGTTTGGTTAAAAATCGCTCGAAACCATCGTTTACTTTTTCGTAAGGCAACTTTGACTTTTTGTAATTTGTCCATTTTTGTAAGCTTTTTTGAAAGCTTTATACAAGATAATAGTAATTAACTAATGGAACATGGCAGCTGAAAGCTGAATTTTGAGCAAGGGAGGAGTAATTTGGCATTCGTCTCAATATTTCATACTTTTTATGCAAGTATCCATATATCTCCAGCTAGATATGTCCTCTATCTAAATATAAAAAAGTAGGATATTTATTATTTCTATCGGTGGATGCAGAGAGGTTGAAATATCATCTATCTTTGGTTTGGGAAAATATAGAGATAGTGCTTACAAAAGGTAATACTTTGAAAGATGCAAACAGCATAAGAGCGAGTGTAGCGATGAATGAAATTAGCATTATTTTAATTGAAGATCATGACTTAACGCGAATGGGGCTACGAGCGGCATTACAATCCCACAGCGCCTTGAAAGTAATTGGCGAAGCGGCAAATGCTACCCAAGGACTAAAACTTTTGGAAACGGCAAAACCAGATGTAGCTGTTGTAGACATCGGTTTGCCTGATATGGATGGCATTGAACTCACCCGTAAATTCAAACGCCACCAAGCTGAAACTGGGCAGACGGGAACCAAGATTCTCATCCTGACAATGGATCACACAGAGGATGCTGTACTTGCAGCTTTCGCGGCGGGTGCTGATTCTTATTACATGAAAGAAACAAGTATCAGTAAATTAACTGAGGCAATTCAAGCAACTCACGGCGGTAATTCTTGGATTGATCCGGCAATTGCCAACGTGGTATTGCGGAAAATGCGGCAAGGTATACCTGGAGAAAGCCAAAGTTCTGACAAACCGAAGACTGTAAAAATCGAGGCGCTAGCGTCAGAATATGAGCAAGTTTTGGAAACATACCCGCTGACTCAACGGGAATTGGAAATCTTAGAATTGATTGTAGCTGGGTGTAGCAATGGGCAAATTGCCGAGAAACTCTACATTACAGTTGGTACTGTAAAGACCCATGTTCGTAATATTCTAAATAAATTATGTGCCGATGACCGTACCCAAGCTGCTGTAAGAGCTTTACGTTCTGGGTTGGTGGCTTAAGGAACTGGGGAGATGGGGGAGATAAGGAGACAAGGGGACAAGGGGACAAGGAGAATAACCATCCCCAATGCTTAATGCCCAATGCCCAATACCCCTTCAACCCAACCGTTCCTGCAAGCAATCAGCAATCCGTCGTGCTGCTCCCGATTTTCCCATGCGTCGCACACCATTTTCGGCGATAATCTGCAAAATATCAGGATCTTTGAATAGGGACTGTACAACCTTCGCAACTTCTGCTGGCTGCTCGACTAAAATCAAAGATGAGCCTAAAAGACGACTTTGAGCTTCTGCAAAGGCAGGATTATATTGGGGCCCATTACCGGAAATTGCGATCGCAGGTTTCCCCAAACCGATAAACTGTTCTGTGGCTGTACCTGCCATTGCGATCGCTATATCTCCCAAATGCAAGCAATCATTATAGGCTTGTTGTGTCAGCAGTAGATAAGCATTCCTTTGTTTAAATGTCAAGATATTTTGATCGGCAATTTGGATAGGACATGCTGATTCAGTGCGCCAGCCTTGGGATTGCACGCTTTGGGATAAAATATTAGAGTCGAAACCTGGAGCGATCGCACCTAAAAACACCACTGTGCCAGAAGTGTAAAATACCGAATCTCGCTCTTGGAAACTTGCCATCAACGCAGATACGGCAATCATAATTGTTTCCCAGTTGCTGTATGCCTCCGGTGGACGGGAACCAGGAAGAAGAGTCACCATGAAAGGCCGAACTATCTCTTGCTGTTGACTATCCTGACTATAAAATTGTTGGCGTGAAAAGGTCGGTTCTAGACCATCCATCATGGGATTACCCAAATTAAAAGCTGGAATTGGCCATTGTTTTAATGTTTCCGTCGTCAGCGCATCTCTAGGAAACACTGCCTTACAACGGCGACGACTCATTAACCAACGTTCCCAAGGATGGTAAACTGAACCGGAAAAGTTTTCCCAACGCGCATTTTTAGATTTCCGTGGTAATAATCCAGCTTCATCCCGCACATAATATTCAGATTTCGCCGTACCAACAAAAGCATAATTAGCGCCACTGAAAGTTGCAAACAACAGCGGGACAATATCTCCCACAGCTAAAATCGCTCTTTTATTACCTAATTTTTTTTGAGAACTCACCCAACGGCGGACAGCTTTAATCTGACTGAGGGTTAGTTGCAATAAACCACCGCGGACATCGCGCACTAATTGGCGGTTATCCATATAAATAAAGCCGCCAGAAGGCATAGTGCGGACTGAACCAATGAGGGGAATATCCAACTCTTGGTAAGCACGTCCTTCACCCACCAGAGGTAAAGCAAATATCTCTGGTGGGTTTGATTGTCGTTGGAGTTCTTGCAAAATCCGAACTGCAATCATATCTTCCCCATGACCATTACTTAATACAAGTAACCGCAGAGGAGAAGTTGCAGCTTGGGAGTTAGAACCTAGAGATGACCGAGATACATTACTCATAAGAAACAAAATATCAAAATTAACTGTCTGTTGGGGTAAGAGGTATAAATAGGGAAATCGGCGAAGAAGCTGGAAGTTAGTATTATCCCTATTCGCCAGCCTCACTACAACTAACTCCCAGTTAATTAGGTTAAATATTATGCGAGTTTCTGCTACTGCTATTTTTACTTTAGCTACTTTAGCTACTGCCAATATTACTCAGCAAGCAACTGCTGCACCGACTAAAACCGTTACTCCAACTGCAAAAGCTGGTAACTTGGTGGTGCCGATTATTGAAGACACTCCCGCACGGGTAGAGACAATTGCTTCTCCAGAAACTATAGTTGCACAACAATTTTCCCAAAATCCCGTCGCCGTGCAAACAGGTGCAAACAAAAATTCCACAGTAGTCTTAAAGTCAGCAAAAGAGTTAATTTCCCAAGTCACCCTCCCGATTTCCCCCACCTCTCCTGCTCCCTCATCTCTCAAAACCCCTAATACTGAAAGCAATTTAGTAGTCACAGCTACAGATGTACAGGTAGTGGGAGCCAATCAAGAATTGCAGGATATCATTCGCAAAGTCATTAAAACTCAGGCGGGTGGAGAAACCAGTCAAAGCCAGCTACAAAAAGATGTAACTGCAATTTTGGATACAGGTTTATTTAGCAATGCCAGTGTAAATAGCTTTAGCACACAGACTGGATTGAATGTAGTTTATCAAGTGCAACCGGTGATTGTGCGATCGCTGCAATTATCTGGCGCTAAAGTACTTACTTTCCAAGTAGCCCAACAACGGTTGCAATCTCAGATTGGAACCACCATCAGTCCTGCTGGACTCCAGCAAGCAGTAGCACAAATTAATAAGTGGTACGCCGACAATGGTTATAACTTAGCACGGGTGTTATCAATTAAACCCAATACTCAAGGTATTCTCACTGTGAATGTCGCTGAAGGCTTGGTGAGTGATATCAAATTTCGCTTTGTCAACGACGAGGGTAAAACTGTTGATAGCAAGGGTAATCCCGTGGGAGGACGCACTAAACCAGATTTCCTCCAACAGCAACTCAAGCTAAAACCTGGACAAATATTCCAAGAAAATGTAGTTAAACAAGACATACAACAGCTATATCGGACTGGTTTATTTGAGACTGTGAATGTTGCCTTAGAAGGAGATGCGACCAAACTAGATTTAGTTTACCAACTCAAAGAAACTGGGGCGCGTGGTGTTAATTTGGGTGGTAGTTACAATGCTGATCAGGGATTAACAGGCACAATTAGCTATCAAGATCAGAATGTCGGCGGTATTAATGATACTTTAGGTGTGAATCTTGCTGTAAGTAGCCGAGACTTGCAGTTTAATAGCAAATTTATCAGTCCCTATCGGACAACTAACCCCGATCGCTTGGGGTACACTGTGAATGGTTTTCGTAATCGGGAAATTTCGGAAACTTTTGATGACAAGATTACGCTAGCTAACGGCGATAAAGTTCGGGAAGGTCAAATTGGCGGAAGTTTCAGCTTACAGCGACCAATTGACGACTGGAACACCTCTTTAGGATTAAACTATACCCAAACTAGTATTCGCGATCGCCAAGGTAATATTACCTCAACCGACGCTCAAGGCAATCCCCTATCTGCGAGTGGAACTGGCGTTGATGACTTAACTACCGTATCCTTCACCGCCACCAAAGACCAACGAGATAACGCCACCAATCCAACTCAAGGTTCCGTTTTGAGTTTGAGTACAGAACAATCTGTGCCCATCGGTCAAGGTAATATTTCCCTAAATCGCCTCAAAGCCAATTACAGCCAATATTTGCCAGTGCAGTTATTTAACACCAAACAGCCACAAGTATTTGCTGTGAATCTGCAAGCTGGTACTGTTATTGGTAATTTACCACCCTACGAAAGCTTTAACTTGGGTGGTACCAACTCAGTACGCGGTTACGATTCTGGAGATGTAGGGAGTGGTCGCAGTTATGTGTTAGCTTCCGCAGAATATCGTTTTCCCGTCTTACCAATAGTAGGGGGTGTATTATTTGCCGACTTTGCCTCAGACTTAGGTTCTGGTGATACTGTATTGGGAGATCCAGCGGGTGTGCGGGGCAAACAAGGGTATGGTTTTGGTTATGGGGCTGGAGTGCGATTAAATTCACCACTAGGTTTAATCCGGGCTGACTATGGCATTAATGACCAGGGAGAAAGCAAGGTGCATCTAGGCATCGGTCAGCGATTTTAAGAGGATTTCTTCTCTGCTTACCATCAGCGATTAAATACTTCTAAGGTAAAGCTTGTAAACCCAGATATGTCGAAATGGCGAACACCTCGCAGCAATAAAGTAGAATTTACCAGCCATTCTGTCACCAGAAAAAACTCTGTTTCACTCTCTATATATTTTGGGATAGTGATTGATACGCCATCTTTCAAGCGCAAGGTGAGATAATTCTTATTTAAATCTTCTAGTTGTATCCATGAAGTTGAAACTGCGGGTGACACTATACACTCAGGTGACATTTTGGTAATTATTCCTTGCCAACCACTTAATTGATTTGCAGGAGGTAGAGGAGGTTCATCGGCTTTTCCTCCCAAGTGTTCAGAAATTATCAAAATATCTAAAGTACCATTTTCGTTGTATCTGGCAACTGCACTCCTACGCCTATCTTGATGCTTAAAACCAGTCTCAAAAAAGAACACTGAGCCAGATTTTACTTCTTGAGAACCCCATGAAAAACTATCGCTCAAATGAAGCGATCTTATGTGAGGTTTTTTATGTGGGCCATAGGTTTCTAATTTGTTTGCTCCATCAGCATAAGTAGAATAATTCTGATGATTCATTTCACTTTCATCACTGCTTAAATGGAAGCTTCTAACACATTGATGAGAGCGAATTAATTCGCCCTCCAAATTGTAAACGTTCCAAGTTCCATGCCAGTCTCCAATATGACTGCAAAAATTTTCCCAGTTTTGCAGTTGGGCGTTTGTTATGGTGTCTGAATTCATTGCTAGCTGTTGTCTAGATTGTTATTTGCTATCAACAGTAATAATCATATAGGAAGCCTAAATAATATGTTAAAAATTTTAAGTAATATAGGTTAGGTAGCTCTTTGGGATTGTAGCAACTAGCATGTAAAGTCGTAGTTCCTCACTGATATCACGGACGTGGGAGACAGCTTGAGCCTGTTTGCTCCTTTAGGATTTCTTGTCTCTCGCGTTATCCTATGAAAAAGATAAAACTATTGCGATCAGGGGAAGGTTTTCCCGCTTAGGGAATTCCAACAACCAAATCATCCCGTAAGATAGACAAGCGAAAACCCTGCCCAAAAATATGGGAAAATTTTTTGGAAATTCCCCAAGACTCAAAACTCGCTATTTATCTGCTCACTCAGGACTCAGAAATCAGGACTCTTTATGTTAGCAGGCACAATTTTGCAGGATGGAAAATATACCCTAATTCAAGAAATAGGGCGGGGTGGCTTTGGCATTACGTTTAAAGCTACGCATCACTACTTAGGTCACGAGGTGGTGATGAAAACCATCAATGAACGGCTGCGACAACATCCTGATTTTGCGAAATTCGAGCGCCAATTCCAAGATGAAGCCAGACGATTAGCTACGTGTATTCACCCAAATATAGTTCGAGTCAGTGACTTTTTTGTGGAAGCTGGACTGCCTTACATGGTGATGGAATACATTCCTGGCGAAACCTTGGGAGACGCATTTGTATTACCAGGGATACCTTTACCTGAAGCCACAGCAATTCATTACATCCGGCAAATTGGGGCAGCCTTGCAGGTAGTACATAACAATGGTTTGTTACATCGAGATATCAAGCCAGATAATATTATCCTTCGTCAAGGAACCCAGGAAGTAGTACTGATTGATTTTGGCATTGCCAGGGAATTTAATGGCGGCGTGAGGCAGACCCACACGGGCCTGGTTTCTGAGGGCTATTCTCCAATTGAGCAGTACTTGACGCAAGCGCCGCGCACACCCGCCACGGATGTTTATGGTTTAGCCGCAACCTTGTATGCACTGTTAACAGCCCAAGTTCCTATGCCAGCATTATTGCGCGATCGCGAGCAAATGCCTTCCCCCCGCGAACTACAACCACACTTGAGTGCTTCTGTCAACCAGGCCGTAATGCGCGGTATGGCGGTAGAGTCTCGTTTTCGGCCAGCGACAGTTGCTGAATGGTTACAACTGCTACCTGGAAATGGGCCGAATATGACACCGCAAGCCCTACCCACTTATGCAGTACCAACTGTCAATTTATCTGCCCAACAGGCAGCAACTTTAATTGGGAAAACTGCCCAAAATCGCATTCATCAACCATCTGCGTTGGCACAGCCCAACCCAGGCATGACTAAGGGAAATGTACTAACAAAAAAGCTGGGGTCATCTAAAATATTTATAGGTTTAGGTGTAGCACTGGTTGCTGCTACAGCAGGTTTTGGCATCACTAGCATCTTACCTAAATCTCAGCCGCAGCCAACCGCAAAGCCGCTTTTTGAACAGCCAACTCAAGAACCAGCCGCGAAAGTACCTAGCCTAGAGAATGGTGAAGAGACTAACACCACCTCAAGAACCGAATCAGCCCCTGTTTCTAATTCCAAGCAGCGTCGGCGTAATCGTCGTTCTTCCCCACAAGAAACTCCCAGCAGCCCTACACAAGAATCACAACGCGGCGATTTGGAGCAATCCACACCTTCACCTAGCGTTTCCCCCACACCCTCGCTAGTCGAAAAACTACGGGCGATCCGTTCATCTCGTAATGCTTCCCCCGCACCATTGCCACAAAATAACTTACCCGCTTCTAATCAGAATTCTGCTTCCCCTCAACTGGTGATTCCGTCAAATTCTGTGGTTATACCAGCAGTACCACCGACAGAATCTAAACAGTCAGATCCTTCTGCTGTAGTAGTACCAACACTGGAAAAGCAAAATTCTCCGACTGATAGTCAACCCCTGAATGAGCAGAAATTTCAGGAAAAGCTAGAAGATGATAATTAGTCAATTAGTCAATTTTAGATTTTTTCTTCAATATAAAATCCAAAATTTACAATCTACAATTGAACGCCTCTTGCCAATATAAGAGCAGCTTTTTCTTTCTTGTTTCATCTTTAGCTAAATTATTTAAGCTTCTGTACAATAACTTCCCCCTTCTTATTAATCTTCAACGGATTTTTGGGAAAAGCTTGATTATTCAAATAACGCATAAGTTTCACAGTCTGAAAACGCTGATCAATTTGAGGGATTCCCTGCCGATCCATCCGCACGGGGATAATTTTACTTGATACCAAATCTCCCGCAGAGTTAAGTTTGACTTCTAGAATCATAGAGTCACCCGTCTGGGCATTTGTAGATAAAGTTCGATATCCCAAAAAGTTTCCTAAAGAATAGGCGATGATTTTTCCCTTGTAGATTTCCATCGCTCTCGGAACATGAGGCCCATGTCCTAGTACTAAATCTGCTCCTGCATCAATCATGTTTCGAGCAAACTTGATCGAATTACCTCGGTTTTCTCCATAAAAAAACTCTGTCTGATTCTTAACATGTAGTGCCCCCGTTCCTTCGGCTCCAGCGTGCATCGATACTACTACAATGTTGGCCTTATTTTTAGCTTCTGTTATGAGTGCTTGGGCTGCTCCTAAATTATGAATAGAATTATACATTTCATAAGGAGAAAACCCCACCATTGCCACGGGGATATTGTTAGCTTCTAAATAAAGAATTTGATTTTTATGACCTAATGTTGCAATGCCTACAGCCTCAAGATTTTTCTTTGTATCTTTGAACCCTACCGGGCCGAAGTCCATTGCATGGTTATTCGCCATATTAAACACATTAAAACCAGCCTCAGCAAATAGCTGGGCATATCCCGGTGGGGAACGAAAGGCAAAGACTTGTCCTCGACTAATATCTTTGGCAGTGTAGGGATAATTAGTTAAGCTACTTTCAAAGTTACCAAACAGGATATCAGATCCCTGCAAGTGAGTTCTTACTGACTTTGGTAATAATTGATCTCGAAACCGAGGTAATCTATGGTTAGGGAAATTAGTGCCGGGAATAATATCTCCAACGGCTTTGATAGTAATAGTTTCTGGAAAGGTTTGTTCTTCTGTTGTTGATGGCGTAAGTTCAGGGATAGCTAATGGAAATTGCACAGGCTCGGTAGGTGTAGTAGCAGCGTTTAATCGCTGTGATTGCCCAAGCCGGATAACGACTCCTATACTAATACCCAGATATAAACAGATGCTGATAAAACTAAATGAGAGCACTCTCGCCATGCTGCGATTTGCCATCGTTCACTCCTCACACAATGGCATTAGTTTATCCCAAAAATCTATCCTAACGGTGTATATTTTAGTGTAGTTGGGTAATATTTGGCTAAGTAAATACTGAAGTATAATCTCGTATACTTATAAATAATCATACCTGCCAGCTATGAAGCCAAACATTATCGCTTTGTCCAGTTCTTTAGAAATCTTTTAAACGGAGAGGGGGGGATTCGAACCCCCGTTGGGTTTCCCCAAAACGCATTTCGAGTGCGTCACCATGAACCGCTCGGACACCTCTCCAGTTATATTATTCACACATTTGAGTATTCAAATGGCATGAAGTAAGGTACATTTTACCATATTTCCTATACTACTATAACATTATCGTTTTATCTGCGTAACGGAATGCTTCGGGAACGCCCAAGCCAAAGACATTTACCATCATCGTGGTTGCTGCAATTACCTAGTGAGTCAATGACACCCACAGATGTATTTATATAGAGCCATGAAAAAACTGTCTGAACTATTGAACGGTGATATACTTAAAAAATTCACTCGGTTCTAGTAGAGGTCAGCCACTAGAGGAAACGGGGAAAGTCCGGTGTAAATCCGGCGCTGTCCCGCAGCTGTGATGAGACTCATGTCTCAGAGTCAGAATGCCCGCCGAAGTTGACTTATAAGTTCTACACGTCTGCGAGGTACAGATGAACAAAAGTATAAATATTTCTACCATTAGTCAGTCTCACTTCTTTAAAGAGCCAGAGATTCGCTACAGAAGATTATGGCTTGCTACGAGACGATAGACAGTTAATTTATGGTATAAATTGCACCTCTAATTGTAGCTATCAATTGTGCTAGTTTTTCTAGGCACAAGTATTGGTGCTACTAAGCTGTTACGCATTTAATTTGTACATTTACCTGATGACTGATGACTGTTAACCGTCAACAGTCATCAGTTAACGACCATCAAGAGTGTTTATATACTTTAGACGCGCATCAGCTTAGTTAATTGTTGCTAATACAACTATTTTCATGTAAATAGCTCACGCTGTAAGGGGATAGTCAACTTAGAGCCAGAGCAAAATGCATGAGTGCTTGTAACTATTCTTGTGTTGTTGCGTTTACAGCAGAAGGGAAATCAACCTATCTGTTTGGCGATTTACCCGTTGATGGCTGTGCATCTGCTGTACTGGAATGTGCAAGTCAATATTACACCAAGTCTGATGGTTTACTGTCTTGCTCAAAACAACCTGAACCTTTGAAAACGGGTATTTTAGCAAAGATTCCACCACTAAATAAGTGGGCAAAATTAAACATAAGTTGTTGTAAAGTTCTATAGGAGGAAACAAATGCGACCGGAAAAGAGTGTCTGGCAAGGAAATTTTGGCTACTGGCAAAACAGCTTTATTCACACTAATCTGCTGGTAATAGGTTACACAGCATGGAAAGGATTTCAGTCATTTGGGCGGGGGGTTGTAATTTGTGATGTGGATACTCAAGTTACTCATCCTTCAATTACAAGTCTCGATACGGTTCCTTTCACTATCCAATTTCTTCCTTGTGATCTGATTGGGTTTTATTTGCGATCGCGTCAGGGTTGTGGGACAATCTCGCAATCAATTAGCTCATCAATGATTTCATCCATCCTCTCAGCAGTTGCAATATACAATCCCCATCAAGATATTCTTCTGGTGCTAAAGGCTGATCCTCAAATTGAGGTCAATTTCTTACACCAGCTAAAAATTACTCCACCCGATTGCTACGAACAAGTTTGCAAACGTTGGGAAGAATTTCAACCAAGCTTAATGCCTTAAAACTTAGCCTCAATGCAAAAACCAAAATCAATCAACATTTCCAAACCAACTCGCTACCAAAATGCGGCGATAGATTATTACATGGGACTCACAGATTCCTCTTATCTGCATTACGGGTATTGGGAGCCACTACCTACTAAGGGTGAGGAATTGACCCTAACTCGCCTGCGTGCGGCTCAAGAAGCCTATGCAGCGAAGCTTTTGAGTTTTATTCCAGAGTGTACCAAAACTGTGATTGATATAGGTTGCGGTATTGGTGGTAACGCGGCATTTTTGTGCGATCGCGGCTTTATTGTTGAGGGATTAGCACCCGATGCACTCCAACAAGAGAAGTTTATCAAGAATACGAACGGGCAAGTGCCTTTTTACTTAACCAGATTTGAAGATTTTCACACCTCACACTCCTATGACCTAGTTCTGTTCAGTGAAAGTAGCCAATATATTGCTGTTGACGATTTGGCTCAAGGTGCAGCTCGTTTATTAAATAGTGGTGGCTATCTATTGCTTGCGGATATGATGCGCTCTGATGCTGGATATAGAGAGGGCATTTTTTCTAATTGTCATGTCGCTAGCGAGCTTCAGGTGGCCTTGCAACAGGCTGGATTCAAGTTAATTAAGACTGAAGACATTTCCACCCAAGTTGCACCAACGATTGACTTGTGTGTTGATAACTTTCGGACTTTTGGGCTAACTACCGTCAAATATATTGCAGATTTGGTAGCGATCGCAGTCCCACCATTACATGCGATCGGTCGTTTAGCATTCAAACGCTGGCTGGAAAAGCCCATTGTCGAAGGGTTAGCAGCACGCAGCATTTTTGATAGCCATCTCTGTTATAAAATCGAACTCTGGCAGTTATCAATTCATCAGGGGAATTGAGTGTTTGAGCTTAAATTAACACCACTCTCTAATCCCCATTCAATTTGAATTCTAAATTTTTGCTTTAGTTATGAAATCGCTTGCACAAGAAGCAATCCTAAAGACTGACAATGTTCAAAAGTGCGATGCCAAATAGACCGTCGTAGACATTGCTTCTTTAACTGTCAAGGTATCATGTAGTCGAACATTGTGGAGCATACAGCTTGAGGTTTTGCATGAAAGTAGCAGTCTTCAGTACAAAAGTCTATGATCGGCAGTTTTTATCAGCTGCAAATTCTCCCACCCAACACGAATTAGTATTTTTTGAACCTCGTTTAAATCGGGATACAGCTATCCTCGCCGCCGGATTTCCGGCGGTTTGCGTATTTGTACATGATCAGGTTGACGCGCAAACTTTAGAGCTTATCGCCTCACGGGGAACTAGGCTGGTTGTCCTTCGCTGTGCAGGGTTTAACAATGTAGACTTACAAGCCGCAGCGGACTTAGGAATTACCGTTGTCCGTGTTCCCGCCTATTCACCATATGGGGTAGCAGAACATGCTGTAGGATTAATTTTAAGCCTGAATCGCAAAATTCATCGTGCCTATAACCGTGTCCGAGAAGGCAATTTTTCTCTAGATGGACTATTAGGATTTAACTTGTATGAGCGCACAGTCGGGATTGTCGGTACCGGCAAAATTGGTCTGATTTTAGGACAGATTATGAAGGGGTTTGGCTGTGAACTACTTGCCTATGACGTTTATCGCAATCCAGAATTGGAGGCGCTAGGTGGAAAGTATGTAGAACTACCTGAGCTATTTGCCAACTCGGATATTATCTCCCTGCATTGCCCCCTGACTCCCGAAACGCATCACTTGATTAACGCTGAGGCTATAGAACAGATTAAGTCAGGCGTGATGCTAATTAACACTAGCCGAGGAGCGCTAATTGATACCCTAGCAGTGATTGAGGGATTGAAGTCTGGCAAGATTGGCTATCTTGGTGTGGATGTCTACGAACAAGAATCGGAATTGTTCTTTGAGGATTTGTCTGGCGAAATTATTCAAGATGATATTTTCCAACGTCTGACGACGTTCCCCAATGTACTCATTACCGGACATCAAGCCTTTTTTACATCAGAAGCTCTCCGCAATATTGCAGAAACAACTTTTGCTAATATTGCTGATGTTGAACAGGGTCGTTCCTGTCCAAATGAAATTCGCGCTCAAGCGTCAGCTTAGATAATGCTTGGCGATCGCAATTTTAACTAAAATCACCAGTCAATCCTCATCATCGGGTAGATTCTCCATTTCCTCAATAATTAGCGTCTGAAAATCTTTGTCACAATGATTATGCAGATGAACCGCAGCAGCTAAAAGTTCTGCGAGAATTTCAGCTTGTTGGTTAACAGTTAAACTAGTGGTCTGTCCCATTAATTTTGAGGGGGTTGAGAAACGAACCGCAAAGGACGCAAAGGGCGCAAAGGAAGAAAAATTAAGAATGAGTTTACCGATCATATTTAATGAGACAGACCACTAGTGGTCTGTCCCATTAATTTTGCGGGGTTGGATAAATCTTTGACAGCTTAACTCTGGCATCTTCTGTACGAAAACGCCAATCTACACGAACTTGATTAATATTGCGATCGCACTCCCAAGCCGAGACCTGTTTTTCTAAAGTTTCAATATTCGGAATTCTTCGTTGGAGACATTGACGGACAAGTACAGATAGCTCTGATTCAACCATATTTAACCAACTCCCATGT
>NZ_WBKL01000155.1:0-37269 GCF_015714705.1 Nostoc sp. NZL
CCCCTGCTTCTTCCCCACTCCCCACTCCCCCACTCCCTCTTTGAATTGCTACTCAGCACTATTTTGGTGAGTTAAACTACTAAAAGTAAGCACTTAGAAGAAAAAAGTGACAATTTTAGCTATAGCTTGTTAATCTCAAGTGACAGCATTAGACAATTCTGTAACTAGTTAATCTTAAAAGGAATGCCACGGGGAGGGCTTTAGTGATTCATATAGACCAAAAAAGTTATACAACCCAAGACGGAAACGCCGTTATTGTCCTGACACCAGCAGGTCGCTTAGACATTACCACTGCTTGGCAATTTCGCCTGAAGTTACAGGAGTGTATTTCCAAACTCAGTCGCCATGTAGTTGTAAATCTGGCTCAGGTAAATTTTATTGATAGTTCTGGTCTTACATCTTTGGTAGCTGGGATGCGTGATGCTGATAAAGTCAAGGGCAGTTTCCGCATCTGCAATGTACATCCAGAAGCCAAACTCGTGTTTGAAGTTACGATGATGGATACTGTCTTTGAAATCTTTGAAACAGAAGAGGAAGCTTTAGAAGGTGTACCTCGTAGCATCGCTAGCTAAAAAAGAATTAGGAGTTAATTCAGAACTCATAATTCATAATTCATGAATCATAAATTTATCTTATCAATATTGATTTCGTTTGGTGTAGCGATAAGGCCCCATAATCGCTCCCCAAGTTGCTTTTCCAGTTGCTGGATCAATTCCTTTGTCGTAGCTGTGAAATTCTGTCGCAGTGGTTTCAAACCCCAAGGAAACATATCGGCTACTGCCAAGATAAGTAAAGCTGCAACGAGCCTCTGGTAGCGGGGTTGCTGTAAACTTATAGCGATCGCAGGCTAGTGTTTCCTGAGCTACTGTTAGAATACAATCTGGTAGTAAATCTAATTGTTCGGGTGTCAGTGTGTCCAGTAGAGCAGGATTATGACCTGCACCTCTTAGTGAGCCTGGATCTTGCGGCATGTAGTATTGTACTTCCAGAGATGTGTCATTGCTACCCTGACGCAACCGCATAATTCGCTGGCGGTAAGATTGATCTGGGGTTATAACGTTAGCCTGTTCGGCAAACAGGGTAATGCTATCTTCTGTGAACAGATTAATTGGTCTTTGCCACAGACGGAGATGGACATACCAAATTGGTTCTCCTATGGCTTGTTCCTGATTATCAAATTCACCAGCTAAATACTCACCTAAAGCAATTAACTGTGGCGAGAAGTTCATAAATGCGATCAACAAATTATTAAGGATCAAATTTTCGGCTAGTTTTTTAGAGGAAAAGGTCTTAATCCCCTGTGGCTACTAGCTTATAAAATACTTCTAATTTGTCTCCATTGTAAATGAAACCGTCACCAGCCAAAAGCTCAACTTGGCAAAGTAGCCTTTAAGCGAGAAAATAAAGATACGTCGCCCTTAACATTTTCTTTGTGAATAACGTCCGTACTGTCTCTGATACAAAACGAACTTTTTACAATCTTCACACCCGTCCGATTAACACTATTTATCGTCGGGTAGTAGAAGAATTGATGGTGGAAATGCATCTGCTGTCAGTAAATATCGATTTTAGCTACAATCCAATTTATGCCTTGGGCGTCGTCACTACCTTTGACCGCTTCATGCAAGGCTATCAACCAGAACGGGATCAAGAATCAATTTTTAACGCCCTATGTCGGGCTATAGAACAAGATCCGCAACATTATCGACAGGATGCTCAAAGACTGCAAACTGTAGCTAAAGGTTTGCCAGTTAAAGATTTAATTGCGTGGCTGGGCCAAACCACTTACCTAGATCGAGATGCTGACTTGCAGGCACAACTGCAAGCGATCGCCAACAATCCTAACTTTAAATACAACCGTTTGTTCGCAATTGGTGTATTTTCGTTATTGGAACAGTCAGATCCTGAATTAGTCAAAGATGAAAAGCAACTCACGGAGGCGCTGAAAGCGATCGCTGCTGGCTTGCACTTATCTGATGACAAACTCAATAAGGATTTGGAGCTATACCGTTCTAACCTAGAAAAAATGGCGCAAGCACTGGTGGTGATGGCAGATATGCTCTCAGCCGATCGCAAAAAACGCGAACAACGTAAACAACAATCAACTACCCCCGTTGCTCCCCCAAGTTCCAACGAATAGTTAGGAGATAGTAGTTAGGAGTTAGGAGTTATTAACAACTCATCACTCCTAACTTCTCACTCCTCACTATTTATTTTAAACACCCAATAATTTATAGATTATGCTGTTAATTATAGTCAGCGCAAATGCTCCAATAACAGCACTCCAAATCCCGTAACGCAAGCGAAAGCCTTCTACTAACCAAGCAGCAATACTAAAACAAACCACGGCAATCATAAATGTGAAAATGCCGGATAACAAGTCCAATGTGAGTAAATTCGGTACTGCAAAGACGAGGCTTAAAATCGGTCTGACTATTGCCGTCACGATACCAAGCACTGCGGCAGAAAGGAAGGCTTTACCAGGAGTGTCAATTTCAACTCCTAAAGGTAATTTACTAATTATCAACAGGCTGATAGCTGTTACTACCCAAACAATTAAAAGCGTCACGATATTCATGCCACAACCCCTGAAACGTGAATGGCAATTGGTGATAAATTACTTCAGTTTATCGATGAAAAAATCTTTAAAGCTCAACCAATTATTTGTAAATTAGCAGAAATTTTGTCGCTAACTGAATTTTGTTTTAGATATCTTTAGGATTGGGAAAAAGCTTTAGGGGAAGTGGGGAGTAGGGAATGAGGAAGCAGGGGAGGCAAGGGGAGAAATAACCAATACCCCATGCCCCATGCTCCTATCTCATCTTTGAAGAGGAGGTTGGGTTTGCTGAGGTGCTACAGGCGCTTGGGATGCTGGTGGGTTGGAAATACCAGGATTGATAGGACTGATGCCTTGTCCAGTTGGAGGCTGGCTGATGCCAGGAAGAGGTACGGAGTTAGGTGCTAAGGGAAATTTAGGGGCAAGATTCCCTTCGGGATTGATGCCGGGAACTGGTGCGGTTGTGGGTAGGGGTGCTGCACCAGGATTGATTGGGAAAGAGGGGATATTTGGCTGGTTAAGTGAATTTGTGGGTAGTTGAGATGGGCCAGGAATAATTCCTAAAGAAACGCGATCGCCTCCTACTTGCCGTAGCAAATCTAATGTCTCAATCACATCATTATAAGTTGCTGTCCGCGAAGCATTCAGCACCACAACCGCACTGGGATTTTGTTGGAGATACTGTTTTAACCTCACTCCCAAATCATCCCGTTTTACAGGCTGTTTTTCTATGTAAGTATTGCCAACGGCATCGATAGTTACAATCAAATTTCCACTTTGTGATGTTATTCCAGATACTGTACTGGGGCTGGCTTTGGGCAAATCAACATTTATTGCCTGTTGGCGCGTAAATTGTAATGCCGCTAACAAAAAAAACGTCAGAATACAAAAAACAACATCAATTAAAGGGATGATTTGAATTTGGACTTCTTCAATTGGGGTATGTAGATTAACTTTCATTTTCTCAATTTAAACGCCTGGATTTGGGGTTGAATTATTGACTAATTAGGGGCATTCGGGGGTTCAGGTGGTTCAGAAAACCTAGTCTTTCCTGGCTTGCGGGGTGGAGTGAAATTTTCCCGCACCATTGCTGATGCACTATTACTAAAATCAGGTGGGGACTGGCGGTAGAGCAATTCCATCTCATTCCCTGCCTTACGAAAAACTTTGACTTGGTTGACTACAAAACTTTGAAATAGGCGGTAAAATACCAAACTAATGATGGCAACTATTAGCCCCGCTGCCGTACTAATTAAGGATTCACCAATACCAGTAGTTACCCCGGCGGTAGATTCGGTTCCCAAATCGCCAATCCGAATTGAGCGCAGAGACTGGATTAGACCCAGAACTGTACCTAATAATCCCAGCAGGGGCGCGAGGGCAATCACGGCTTCTAAAAGCTTTTCGCCCCGCCGCATTCCAGCCAATTCATCTTCTGCTGTGGACTCCAATGCTAATCGAAAGGTTTCTGCATCAGTTTTTGGAAAACGTAAGGGGGCGTAGAGAAAACGCCCGACAGGCTGATGGCTTGCTTGTCTGGCAATATCCGCAGCTATTTGCCAATTATCCTGGGCAGCAACTAGGATGCGATCGACTATTTGCTTTTCCTGAGTCAAAATTCGCAGCCAGAACCACAAACGCTCAAAAATCACACTCAAAGACAGAATCGACAGAACAAGTAAAGGCCACATCGCTGGCCCGCCCTTATAAAACAAATCTAAAATATCCACTGTTTAAGTTTCCTCCCTCCATGACTAAAGCAAATGTGCTTAGGCATTTTAATTCTAGAGATTAATGCAAAATGAGGGACTTCCAAAATATAAATTTACCGAAAACCTAAAAATACAGTGCAAGCAAATACAGTGCAAGCATAGCGTATTTGACTTAGACTGCTGGACAAACTTGTTGCTGGGTAGGCAGTTGAATGATAAACTCACTTCCTTCACCAAGAGTAGAAAAACATTCCAATTTGCCACCATGCTTTTCGGTGATAATTTGATAGCTGATTGCCATGCCCATGCCTGTTCCTTTGCCTACAGGTTTGGTGGTGAAGAAAGGATTGAAAATGCGGTTTTTAACCTGTTCTGGCATTCCCCCGGCATTATCAGCGATCGCAATTTCCACTGACTGCGAATTGCTCATTGAGGTGCGGATGATAATCTGACTGGGATTTGCCTCCATTTCCTGAACAGTGCGATTGGCGTTTACTTCGTCTAAGGCATCGATCGCATTCACCAGAATATTCATCAAAACTTGATTGAGTTGTCCGGGATAGCATTCTACTTGGGGTAACTTGCCATAATCTCGAATCAATACAATTGCTGGGCGTTCTGGTTTGTCTTTCAGACGGTATTGCAAAATCAACAGCGTACTTTCAATTCCTTCATGAAGGTCAACTGCTTTGAATTCTGCTTCATCTATCCGAGAAAAGTTCCGTAGTGATAACACAATGTTCCGAATCCGATCAGTACCCATTTTCATAGAAGTTAGCATCTTCTGTAAATCCTCGATCAAAAACTCCAGATCGATTTCTTCAGCTAACGCTTGCACCTCTGGATCGTTGCTGGGATGACGTTGTTGGTAAAGCTGGATCATCCTGAGCAAATCTTGAGTGTATTCGTTTAAATAAGTAATATTGCCGTGAATAAAGTTTACCGGATTGTTGATTTCATGGGCAACACCTGCCACCAGTTGACCCAGGCTAGACATCTTTTCACTTTGAACCATTTGGGCTTGAGTGTGCTGCAATTCAGTCAAGGCGGTTTTAAGTTCGGTGGTGCGTTCTTCTACTCTGTCTTCTAACTCTGCCTTACCATTTTCTAGTGCTGTAAAAGATTCGCGTAATTGCCCTGCCATGTGATTAAAGGAGTGAGCAAGTACATTGAGTTCTTGAATGTTTTTGATATCTAAGGTTTGGTCTAAATTGCCTGATGCCATTGCCTGACTTGCTCGGTTCATTTGCAAAATCGGCTGTGTAATCCAATGGGAGGTTAAATAGCCCATGAAGGTTGCTACAGCCAATGCTCCGAGACAGAGCAAAATGGTAGTGCGGGTGTTGGCGTTGATTTGTGCCATAAAAACGTGTTCCGGCACACTCACCACTACTAGCCAATCCAATCCATATTGGTCACGCCAGGGGGTAACATTAACAAAAATTGATTCTCCTTGCCAATTAAGTTGCAGTTTTTTGGATTCGGTGATGGATTCAAAGCCATTGAAGGTTTGTTGAATTTGTTTGGCAATGGACTGAACTGAAGGATCAGGACTGTCGGTGGCTTTTACTCGTCGAATATCTTCCTTGACCAGGGTAAAAGGCTGCTGCGTGCTAGAGTTCGCTATCAACATCCCATTTCGCTCCAGAATGAAAACCTGTCCAGAGCGGCTAACATCTAAACGCCGTAAAAATTCGCTCAATTTTATTAAATGGATATCTGCTGCAACCATCCCCAGTAATCGATTCTGCGCGTCATAAATGGGATGACCTGCTGAAGCAGCGATGTATGGATGATTGGGATAATTCAAAATATAAATTCGTGACCAGATGGGTTTACCAGCTTTTACGGGTTCGGTATACCAAGTTTCCTTGAAGTTGTCCCAATCATAAATAGTAGTGACATGGGTGCGATCGCCTTGGTCATCTGTGGCGTAGTTGTAGGCATTTTTCGGAGGCTTGGCGCTCCAATCATCAATCGTCACAGTTTTGCCATCGTAACGGGCGGCTCCTGTGCCTTCACCTGTGGTTAGTCCAATGCCGATGTAAGTCAGGTCATAAGCCTGCATTTGTTTGGAGAAATACTTTCCCACAGTTTTGCGATCGCGCACATCTAATAATCCCATCTGAATGGCATCAGCATTAATCTGGCTCACTTTATGGGGAATAGATAGATAAGAATTTAAATGTTGATCTACTATATTGCTAGTTCGCTCCATCAACTGGTCTGCCAAGTCGTTGACGGCTTTCTGTCCATTCTTAAATGACAAATAACCTACTAAACCCACTGCTCCAAATATTTGTAAGACAAAAGGAATAATCAGAACTATCTGTAGTGGGATTTTAGATATGCCAAAGTGATGCTTCTTCATCGGTAGGTTTCATCCTGCGTTAGTGCTTCGCCTTCTTAAAAGCAGTTAAATCTCCATTAAAAAGGCGAAAGTTGAGATTTATATAGCTAGGATTCCCCTCTAAAATCCACAATCAACATCCATACAATTTATTTGTTGTCAGGGAATTATTAGACTGTTGTGCAGAATCACAGAGTTGGTTTTTGATGACAGATTACGAGTAGCGTCTTCCAGACTAACTAGGGCGGTTATTCCCACCGGGAGTTTTTAGGATAATTTGTCAAAATAAAAGATAACTGGAGGTTCAAAATATGAAATTTTCAATCCAATCACTTTACACTTGGTATCGCAATTTGCTTCGTAACCCCAAGTACCGTTGGTGGGTAATTTTAGGAACGTTAGTTTATTTGGTCAGCCCAATTGATATTGCCCCTGACTTTATACCTGTTGTGGGACAGATTGATGATGTTTTCCTTTTGACCCTGCTAGTTAGTGAAGTATCTGGACTGGTAATTGAAGGCTGGAAAGCTCGTAAGGGTGATGTGGGCACTGAAGCATCTAATAGTACTGAGGCTTCTACCTCCACTGCAAGCACCATTGATGTTGATGCTGTTTCTGTTAAGTAATAAATTTAACAAAACCCCTGCTTTTGGAATCTGAGGTGGGGGATATTTTTTTTTAACGCAGAGGAACGCAAAGGGAAGCGCAGAGGTTCGCAAAGGGGGAGTTAGAGGTTGTTGGCTACGCGTTTTATACCTTCTTTGAGGTGGAGGACGTTAAAGTTGAGGAGAAGACCTAGTTTGCAGTTTGCTAGTTTGAGATAGGTTAGGAGTTGGATGGAGTGAATCGGGTGGAAGGATTCTACAGATTTAATCTCTACAATTACTTTGTTTTCGACTATCAAATCTCATCGATAAACGCATTCCAATTGCACATCTTGGTAAACTAAAGGCAATGGAATTTGCTTACCAACATTCAACCCGGCTTTGTTCAACTCATAATTCAAACACTCCTCATAAGCCGACTCCAACAAACCAGGCCCCAAAGCAGTATGCACCCTCATCGCACAACCAATAATCACCCCACTCAAATCATTCTCTCTTATCCTCTGCGTTTCCCTTTGCGCGACGGCAGTCGCTACAACGGGGGGAACCCCCGCAACGCGCTGCCTCCCCTCTGCGTTTAAAAATCTTTCACAAATTCCGTCAAGAACCTGAATGCCTTCAAAATATAACTAGCGCAATCTCTAGGAGAAGTGTTGTAAAACGATCGCCATGCACTAGCTTTATCTTCATCATAGCGATCGCTGCGATGAGTATGATTTTCTAGCCACGCCAATCGCACGGCATGACCAATTAACACATCCAACACGATATATTCTTCAATTTGCAGCTTGGGATTATTGGCTGCGATCGCAGCTAATTCGATTAATGCTTCAATATTAACTTGGCGATATTCTGGAGCTTCGATTTTATTCAGCAAATGCTCAACTAACAGAGCAAAATTTCTTTCCCCTGCTGTCATTTCCGACAGCATTATCTCACTATCTAAACGATTGCGGCGTTCTAATTTATCGCCAATTACTAGACCCTTGCAATGTTGCATTAATAGCCAAACTTGCTTAAAAAATTCTTTTGGTACGCGCCCCGTCGCCCCCTCGGCTTGGCGAAACCGCCGCCAACCACCTGGGGGAACTTCTATTCCTTCTCCTATCGCTGGTGAGACTACCCAAGCAATATCACTTTCTTTTTGCTTGACGTGCAGTGATTCTTGCTGGCGTAACAGGTTACTCATGCCAGTATATCCAGTTAATACCTGACGCAAGCGCATTTTTACTTCAAAGGGTGAAAGTTGCATTAAGTAATCGTATGCTTCATCTTGAGTAACATGTAATTCCCGCGCTAGTTCGCTGGTGATCAATAAGATAAGATAGCCGACTCTCAGCGTTAGTAGTCCCTGAAATAGTTCGGGTTCTGAGCGAATTAAGATACCAAGATAGATTAAAATCTCTTGAGTAAGGACGCGATCGCGGATATCCTCACGACAAAAATGATTAATCTTATCGGCAATTTCATCGTGGGACATCGGTACGGTAATCAAGGACGCTTCACTGTAAGCTTTACCCACAGCAATTTGCTTACCCCGTACCAAAATACTCGTCACTGCATCTGATAGGCTGATATCAACCATTTGCCGTAACCCCGCAGCCCGGCGCACTACTGCCCAAATACCTAAGTCTCCAGCTTTGGTGTAAACTTCATCTAGTAAATCGCCTACGGTAACGCGATATCCTGGGCCACCGTACCCTGTATCAAATTCCATTCCCTGTAAGCGAGTCAAAGTTTGCAATAACTCAATTTGCTCGTAGATGTTCTCTGATGAGCGCAAATGAGAAAGTAATAACCCAAAGTTGGTTTCACACTCCATTTGAAATTCTTGGGTATGTCCTAAGCGCCAGTTTTTCTCAGGGTGATACGCTAAATAATAGCAACGTGGGCTAGCATTTTTCACTGGCGATCGCGAAAATTCTGCATTTGGGAGAAAATCAATTCTTTGGATTCCAGCTGTTAGCATTAGCTGATTTAGCCGCCCTAATTTCACCCGCACACCGTTACAAACCCCATCTTTCAGTTCTTGCATCAGTTCTAGTAATGCTTCAGAACCACTTTCTAACATGGTGTGCGTCAACATTAAAGTCAAAGTAGGACGTCCTAAATCGCTCCAATATTTTTGAATGTAAGCTAGTTCGCTTCTAATTTGATCCAGTAAAAAATGGTAATCAAGGGTTAGATAAAACTGCTGAGAATCTGAGAATGAAGGCAAAAATACAATTGTTTCACCACGAATCCGAAAGATTCTAGATGTTGTTAAACTCCGCAGCCGCCGCACTGGCCGCCCAGTTAAACCAAGTTTATCGTTACGTCCAATTTGGGTATAAATAGCTGAAAATTCTCCAGCTTTTCTCACCTGAATCGGTTCTACTTGGGTAGGCGTTTGTGCTTCAATACCGTGAACTTCTAGTTTTTTCTGTAAATCTTCGTCTTCTGCTAATAAGGCAATTTGTACCAATGCCTCGCGCTGTTTTCCCACACATAAATGTCTTCCCAAAGGATCGATGTCACCAACCGCCAGTAACCCTTCACTCAACATTTGACTGAGAAAATATAAACTCTGCGCCCACACCAAAGGAATATTTTCATTGGGCAAACGTGGTTGCGTTTGGGGTGCTAACTTTTCTGCCTCTATGTTTTCTGCTGGAACATAATAAAGTTCTGGCAATAAACGCAAACCATCTTGTTCTATGAGTAATGATTCTAAAAGCTCTTGGTATTTTTTAACTTGTTCTTGTTCGCCGCGAAATAATCCGTCTAGAACTAAATAAGTGAAAAACAACGGCCATTCGCATTCAATATGCTCAAATTGCTTGAGTTCCCACGGTTCGTAGTGCAAGCGCTGATGATCTTCTAAAACTGTTTGGTGTCCATCACGCAGGAAGCGTTTGCAGCCGTATTTACCTGCGAGTTTATTGATAATATCGTTTAAAGTGCGATTGCGTAACTCCAAATCTTCCACTGCAAAGGCAGGATAACTAATAATACTTAACAGCGCTGCATCAATTTCTTTGGAACCAGATTCTCTCGGTAGTAAGGATTCTAGGGTAATGCGGGCGCGGGCAATTTCATCTGGTAGCACATGAATCACCGATGCTTGACTACCACGCACACCAAACAAATCCAGTCCATTGATAGCTTCTAAAGCAGCTTTTGCCATACCTACGGAGCTGGCATTTAACTCAGCACTACCACGATTAATTTTATTCCCACGTTCCCAAATGCCGTAATCTGGTGTGCGGTAAGCTCGTCCAATGTAATAAACTAAATTTTGGACGAAATTCACTTCATCAATCGTATAGATTATTTGCAATCCCGCAGCCGTCATTTGCCCCAATATCAGTAAAAATATAGATGTGGCATCCAGTTGCAAATGTCCCCATTCGTCATCACCAACAACAATGTCACCGGTTGCGGTATTGTATTTGGCGTGCAATCCATCTAGTAGCGACTGAGTATGTTTAAATGTCTCTACTTTATGAGCTTGTCGCATCATCGCAAACAACAAACCGCGCATCAGTTTGATGACACTGTGTTCTAGTTCATAAGTGCGTCCCTGATCATCGTCAATCTTGCGGTATGCAAGTCCTAAACCCCAAACTGCCAAAATGCTGTAAACGTTGTCTCGCACCCAGGCATCTGTATAATCGCCGTGGGCTGTAATCGCTGTACTCGCAGGTAGTAAACCAGTAATCGGATTCTGCCGAGTCAGAATGATCGTTTTGATTTGCTGGTAGTAATAGTCCAGGCGAGTTAGCAATTTGGTAGATGTTTTCATGGTTTGGTTCAGAACTACTTGCAAAAATTGACCCTGTGACTGTCAAGTGAATTACCTAAACCAAGCCAGAATAAGTTCTGTAATGGTTGATGGGACAACAGCTAAGAGTGGTGTGAGTTTATTATTATCTCCTGTTAATACGCCTCTGGGTACTTAATTTTAGCGATCGCAAATTAAAATATGATATTTGTTCAAACCTTCATTGCTACGTATGAGATTTTATACCTGTCCTTACATAATTTATGATAATTCTAAAGAAGGATCAAAAATCTTTCAAAAGAGGCAACATGAGCCAAAAAAATATTGACTAAATTATAGGTATAAAAGCCTTTTAACACAAAATAACTCTGTAGAAAAGGAGATTAATTATGTCTCTGCGTTACAACGAAAATCATGCTCTCTTGGTAAAAGTAGTTTATTCCCAAGTTAAAGTTAACGGCAAAATTGAGCTAGTACCATTGGAGCTATACGCTGATGGTTCGCTTAAGCGGTGTATTGGGTGAAAATTAGGAATTAAGCGTTAGGAACTGTCTATATATCAGTTTCTTCTTGAGAGCTATTAAGCTGATGCGCGTCTAAAGTATATAAACACTCTTGATGGTCGTTAACTGTTGACTGTTGACAGTCATCAGTAATTAGTTAAATGTACAAATTAAATGCGTAACAGCTTATCTCTACTTTTCACTCTAGATAAGTGAAGTTAAGACTGGTAAATACTGAGTTATTGCCGATATGGGAACGATTGCTTTATACCTGCTTTCCTGCACGCGCCAACCAATGGCTGGCTGCTAGCAGTGGATTGCATCTGAAGCGATGCCTAGGTTGGGCTACGCCTACGCCAAAGCTCAAACATATTACCGCAACTATGAAGTCAAACCTGCTAACCCATTTCTGATTCTTAGTCGTCCAGGTGACTATGCATGAAGTTGCTTGATACGAATTACTACTTATTGATATTGTAAATATTTTAACTATGTAAATTTTGCGAGTAAATTCGTTGATTGGCTTGACATAGCTTGTAGTAGTAGTAAAATCTACTTTAAGTGACACGAGAATTTCCTGAAACTCAGGATAATTACATTACTTGCTAATGAGGAATATCACAGTTACTGAAGGCTAATATTCAGTATCTACCGGAGAGTGCTATTCCGGGTTAGGATGATGACTAGCGATGGCTTAATTTAAATATCGATATTGAATTGTTGAAATTTTATGGGCAATAGTCCACCAGATGGCAGTATCAACCTCCTCTGAGCTGGCGAGGAAGTCTCCCAGCGCGGGGGAGACTTAGGAGATATATCTCATGCTCACACAAGATATTCGTGATTTGCTGACTGATACTACCGATTTAAACCAATTGAAATGGGATTTAAATCGCTTGCAACCTGTGGATGTGGGAGAATACATTACACAATTGCCTGAGAAACAACGCGCGATCGCATTCCGTTTACTCAACAAAGCTCAGGCAATTGATGTATTTGAATATCTGCCAACAGAGGTTCAGGAAGAACTAATTAATTCTCTGCATGATGTCCAGGTAGTGCAACTTGTAGAAGCGATGAGTCCCGACGAACGGGCAGAATTGTTTGATGAACTACCTGCTGGGGTAATCAAACGACTATTGCAAGAATTGAGTCCAGAACAAAGGCAAGCAACAGCAACAATTCTCGGCTATCCAGAAGGCACCGCTGGGCGGGTGATGACGACAGAGTATGTCCGGTTGCGGCAAGGATTGACTGTAGGTGAAGCCCTGAGCAAAATTCGCCGTCAAGACCAAGACAAGGAGTCGATTTACTACGCCTATGTTACAGATGACAACCGGACTCTGGTAAGAGTAGTTTCACTGCGCCAATTGCTGTTTACCTTTCCCGATGTTTTCATCAAGGATATTGCTAGCGATCGCGTCATCAAAGTTAGAACTGAAACCCCTCAAGAAGAAGTGGCGCGAATCATGCAGCGCTACGACTTAATTGCTATCCCCGTGGTTGATCGAGAAGACCGATTGGTTGGTATCGTCACAATTGATGATGTGATGGATATTTTGCAAGAGGAAGCCACAGAAGATATCCAAAAACTGGCGGGTGTCAGTGGTGATGAAGCTGCTTTGTCCTCTCCCTTGCTCACTATCCGCAACCGCTTGCCTTGGCTGTTAGGCATCATGGCAATGTATATTGGTGCAGCCAGTGCGATCGCGCCTTTCCAATCTGTAATCGCCGCAGTGCCAGTTCTAGCAGTCATCATGCCAATTTTTTCTAACACAGGTGGCACTGTTGGTATTCAATCATTAACGGTGACAATCCGGGGTTTAGGGGTGGGTGAGGTAACACCCAAAGATACCTTGAAAATTCTCCGCAAAGAACTTCTAGCAGGATTAGGCACAGCCGTAGTTTTAGCCATGACGATGATGCTGCTTTCCTTAATTTGGGCACGACCCCAAGAGCGATGGGTGGCTTTAATTGCCGGCATGGTAATGGCAACTAATACAATTGTGGCTGTTACACTCGGCACTTTACTGCCAATGGGTTTGAAACGACTGAAGCTTGACCCTGCCTTGGTTAGTGGCCCTTTAGTAACTACAATGCTAGATACAATTGGGTTTTTAACATTCCTCACCCTGATTTCTGGTGCTTTGAATGTTTTTCATTTACCAACTTAATCGACGTATATATAGTAAGGGTATACAGCTGTGCACCCCTACCGAATATTCAATCAAACTATATAAATCCTTCATGCTGTAGAGAACAGATAGCTAATTTGATAGAAGACAGGTGATATCATTTCCTCTGCATATGTAAATTAAAAAGGTGTAGAGACGCGACCGCTCGAATCTCTATGCAGGAAACTGATTGCTATTTATGCCTACTACTACCTGGAATCGTCATCACGTTCTTTCCTTAGCTGACTTCACTACCGCTGAATATGATACTGTTTTGCAAACTGCTGCTAGTTTTCAAGAGGTACTATCACGGCGGACGAAGAAAGTGCCAACTTTGCAGGGACAGGTGGTGGCGAATTTATTTTTTGAATCTTCTACGCGCACTCGCAGCA
Organism: Nostoc sp. NZL; assembly: GCF_015714705.1. NCBI lineage: Bacteria > Bacillati > Cyanobacteriota > Cyanophyceae > Nostocales > Nostocaceae > Nostoc > Nostoc sp. NZL. The sequence goes on from NZ_WBKL01000155.1 coordinate 14,057, forward strand.
GTTTTGAACTCGCCGCGAAACGCTTAAGTGCAGATACACTGAACTTCGCCGCAGCCACTTCCTCAATGACTAAGGGAGAGACAATTCTCGACACGGCAAAGACCTATTTGGCCATGGGAACTGATATTATGGTAGTCCGCCATCGAGAGGCAGGAGTACCGAATGCGATCGCGGCTGAAATGGATCGTTTAGGTGTACGAGTTAGTGTTCTCAATGCTGGTGATGGTCAACATGAGCATCCTTCTCAAGCACTGCTAGACTTATTTACCATTTGTACGCTAATTGACCCAGCTAGTCCCCGACTGGAACTTTTAAAGGGAAAAAAGATTGCCATTGTTGGGGATATTCTCCATTCTCGTGTGGCGCGATCGAATATTTGGAGTTTAATTGCCAGTGGTGCCGAAGTGCATCTCGCAGCACCACCTACACTTTTACCCAAGTTATTTGCCGAGTATATTTCTGAAGAGTCAGGAGCTAGGAGTCAAGAGTCAGAAGTCAGGAGTTATTCCCCCAATCCCCAACTTTTTCTCCACTGGCAGCTAGAACCAGCTTTGCAGAATGCTGATTTTGTCATGACTTTGCGCTTGCAAAAGGAACGCATGACGGCTCATTTGCTGCCAAGTTTGCGAGAATATCATCAGCTGTTTGGTATTACACGCACAAAGCTGCAACTTTGTAAACCTAATGTCAAAGTTTTACATCCAGGCCCAGTTAACCGTGGTGTTGAAATTAGTTCTGAATTGATGGATGACCCAGAATTTAGTCTCATTCAATCGCAAGTTACTAGTGGTGTCGCTGTTCGTATGGCGCTGCTGTATTTGTTAGGTAGTGGCAAAGCTTAATATAATTTCCGTTTGCATACTTCTTCTAAAATACTGGCTTGGGTTGAGCGGAAGCGTTACCCAACAAAGGCTTGATAATGTTGGGTTCCTCTACGGGTCTACGTTTCTCAAACGCCACTCGCTACCCTGCGGTAACGCTAAAAGCGTAGCTTGCTTCCCCGCAGGGGTACAAGTCGGGAAACCCGCTGTTAGCGCCTGGCTCCCCAACCTACGCCAGTTTTAGTTTATAACCTTAACCCAAGTCTATTGACTGATATTATCCATTGAGGTTGGTAATCAGTAGTGGAAGTTGGGTATCATTTGCAATTCATAATATTATTCCCAGCTTATTCCCAGAGGACTAGCTTACGGAAGAATACTTAATCTTAAAGAAATTATGTATTCCTCCGATCGCATGAGGGCAGAATTCTCAAATTTTGGGACACTGGGATCGTAGAAGTCAAGAATCTAATGACTTTTAGAAGTGTCGGAGGTAAATATGAAACCAATCTTTTTGACGGCAGCAGCCTTACTTAGCACGCTATCTTTAGCTGCTCCCCTTTCCGTCAAAGCAGAAAACTCCGCCCCTGTCCGGCGCTTGCTGGAAACTAGAGAATGTTTTGGATGTAATTTAACAGGAGCAAACCTAAAAGGCGCTCATCTGATAGGTGTTGACCTGAGAAATGCAAATTTAAAAGGAGCTAATCTCGAAGGTGCTAACTTAGAAGGTGCTGATTTAACTGGTGCCAATTTAAAATCTGCTAATCTCACAGATGCCTTTGTCAGTGGTACTAGCTTAAATAATGCTAATCTCACCAATGTTGATTTGAGTAATGCGCATTTATATAATACTGAAGTAGATGGCGCAATTTTGGCTAATATTGATTTAAGCGGCGCTGACGTATTTAATACTGCCATTAGCGTCGGTGGTGAATATTAATGATGATTCATGATGTAAAAGTCATGAGTTAAGAGTTAAATTCAACTCTTAACTCTGCACTTTCTAAGTTTTACTCACCAGTAATTGACAGTTCATTAACCCAGATTTTAGGACAAACTCCTCCTGGCGTTAACTCTGCTTCTTTTTCTACATAAATAATTGACTTTAAGAGTTCCAAGAAATCACCAGCAACAGTTGCTGACTCTATACTCGTCCTGACACCCTTGTTAACTAGCCAACCATCAAACGGCAAAGAAAACGAACCTTGCAAGGATTTAACTCCAGCATGGAGAGCCTGTAAATCATCGATAAAAATCACATTTTCAGCAGTTTCTAAACTCAACTCTTCTTCAGGAGTTGCTGTTGTAAAAACGTGATAAAAATTTGGACTTACGCTGACTTTTGCACCAATACTTGCATTACCTGTTGGCTGGGCATTGAACCTTTTGGCAGTGCCTGCACTGTGGAGAAAACCTGTTAAAACGCCATTTTCAATCAGCGAAACCTTACGAGTAGGAGTTCCTTCACCATCAAAACTTTCTGCGCCTACGTTAGCTTGGTGTAGTGCATCATCATAAACTGAAAGCAGAGGGGTAGCAATTTCCTTACCTAAATCATCAGGAGTAGATAAGCTTTGGTTGTCCAAAATACTTTGGGCATTGAATAAGTTAGAAAAACCACCTAACAGACTTAAGAAAGCTTCCGGTGAGAAAACAACTCGATATTTACCAGTCTGAATTTTTTCATAATTCAAGTGACTGATAGTTTTATCTGCGGTTTCTTTGATGCAACCATTGATGTCTAGATTATCTAAACTTTGGTTGATTCTAAAAGCGCCTGCACTACGAGGCTTTTTTCCTTCTTCCTCAGTTTTGCTGTAAAGATAAACTGATGCTAAGGAGTGAGATTCAGTTCTCACAGCCCCGTCACTATTTAGATAAAACCTGTCAATATCCCTTTGCGATAACCCATTATAAGGCACACCTTTAATTGCTGGATGAGCTGCCAATAATTCTTTTTCAGCTACCAACAATCTTTCTATGAGTTCAGCAACAGGTGCTTGGGGTGTCTTATCCTGAGGTTTATTTGAAATAGGAACAGTAGCTTCTGGACTAAAATCAGGAACATTTTCCTTAACACCGAAAAAACTAGCTTCGTAGGCAGTTTTCAAAGCTAATTCCAGCCCTTTAGAATCTACATCTGTGGTGCTAGTGACACCCATTGTATTATCTTCATTCCAGACGCGAACAGTAACACCAGAGCGATTTGAGGCTTTGACTTGTTTTGGCTCACCTTGGTCTACTTGCACGCTAGTATCATCTACTGTTGAGCCATAAATGTCGAATTTCTTAATGCCAAGTTTATCAGCATTGTCCTTGGCAGAATTTGCAATTTCATTGATATTCGGCATAGTCAATTTTTAATTTGGGATTTTTTCGCTCCCTGCTTCAGCCTGGGAGTCTAATACTGGAAGGCTTCTGCCTCCTAGATAAATAAGTGGCAGAGGCACAAGGAAGGAATTTCCAGATATAACCTCAAAGTTGATGAGGTTATCGTCCACCTACGGTAATAGAATCAACCTTGATGTGGGGTTGTCCTACTGTGGTGTAAATACTGCCACTAACAGAGCCACAAAAACCTGGTGCAATTTCCAAATCTTGGGAACACATGGAAATTTTATTCATAATTTCCTTGGCTTCACCAATCAAAATTGCTCCCTTTAAAGGTTTGGTGATTTTGCCATTTTCAATCAAATAAGCTTCATCGACACCAAAATTAAATTGACCTGTAGCACCAACACTTCCGCCACCCATCTTTTTACAGTAAATACCTTTATCAACAGAGGTAAATAAATCATCAATGCTATATTCGCCAGAATCAATATAAGTATTACGCATCCGGCTAGCAGCAGCAAAGGTATAATTTTGGCGGCGTCCACTTCCAGTTCTGGGGTGTCCGGTGCGTGCTGAACCTGTTCTATCTGCTAAGAAGTTTTTGAGAACGCCTTTTTCAATTAATAAGGTTCTTTGAGCAGGCATACCTTCGTCATCCATGTCAATTGTCCCGAAGGCATTTTCAGACCGCCCTTCATCCCAGGCTGTCAAACTTTCGTGGGCAATTTTTTCGCCTTTTTTGTCAGCAAAGGGAGTGGTATTGCGTTCAATTTGAGTGGTTTCTAGCAGGTGTCCGCAGGCTTCGTGGAAGATTACGCCGCCAAAGTGATTGGCCATAATGATGGGGTAAGTACCCGATTCCACGTAATCTGCGTAGAGCATTTTTCCAGCAGATTCTGCTATTTTCTCAGCCGCTTGTTGAGAATCCCAAGTTCTCAAGAAGTTGGCATCGCTAGTATTACCTGCGCGTTCACCAATGGAAGCACGATTAGCACCATCAGCACACAACAGGTTAAATCCTACTGACTGGGTGAGGCGAATATCACGGGCGAAAGTGCCGTCACTGGCGGCGATTAAAACTTCTTGCCAATCCCGGAAATAGGTAGCACGGCGCGATTGAACATGGCTAGCTTTTTGCTTCAGGTTGGCAGTACCATCAAGAAGGACTTCTCCCATTTCCCGAATGGAGCTACACACTGGTAGCCAGGCATCTTTGCCTCTTTTGGTGGCGTAATCTCTCAATAATTCCAGGTTTATTTCTGGGATGAAAGCTTTAGGAGCAGGTAGTTGCAATCCTAGAATAGAAAGACCTTTTTCTAAGGCTGCTTTCAAACCGGAAAAGGAAAGGTCATTGGTGCTGACGTAGCAATCGGCTTTGCCACGAAATACTCTGACTCCCGCACCTGTAGATAGACTGGGTGAAATACTAGTTATGGAGTCGTCTTCTGCAAGACAACTAATATAGTTGCGACGCTCTAAGAATAATTCGATGAAGTCAGCTCCAGCGGCGCGTCCTAGTCCCAAGAGGGTAGCCAGGGGGGCTTCCCAGGTTTCATCGAAACGCTCTGGTGTGGAGGAATATTGGAGGGTGGGAAGTTGATTCGAGAGAAGTAGCGTACTTGTAAGCATGGGTAGCCTCGTCTGCTGGCGTAATTCAGAGATTTGACTGAAAAATCCTGGTCTGTTCAGTCTAACAAATCAGTGAAAGACACAGTTGGTAGAAAGGCAGTGTGGATTTCCCTCCTAAATAAGGGGCAAAATACCTTTGTCTAGTTAATTAAGATGGTAGCTGGATTTACGCTGTGCTGTACTAGAAGTTTGGGACTATATAAACAAAGCCCGCTTTTGCGGGCTGAGATTTTGATTGAGGGTATCCGTTAAAAATGGAATACACGTATATATGTATTTAACTGGCACTCTTCTTAAGGAAGATGGTCATGAGCTAGAAGATGCTTTAACTGTGGTCAGAATATAGAAACTTGCTGACGGTTAACCCATATTAAATATACAATCTGTTTGTTGCAAACGCTTAATTTAATCCAGGCTATCCATATCAGCTTTATTTACGATTTCCCATTTTAAGTGGAACTATTGCTATTTTTTGCTGATTGAAAGTCTGACCTAGATTTGAAGTTTGTTCTGTCGATGATAGATTCTTAAACAGGAGCTTGAGGGTTCGAGTAATGGTTTTAATAATTTTCATTTTGCTGGCACTTGGCTTTTGATCATATCTCAAAACCATTGGAATTTCTACGATTTTTGGTTTGAGTACTTTGGCTTTCAGTAGTAAATCTATCATGCAAGCAAATCCACTTTCAGTGAATAAACTCTCGCCATAATACATATCCAGTTTACTAACAAAAGTACGGTTATACAGCCTGTAACCACATGTATAGTCTCTTACACCTGGTACACGGGCTGCAATTCTAAAAAGCCAGCTTGCTCCGTAACTCATTATCTCTCTAAATTTTGATAAGCCTATGACTTTAGAGCCTTTTCGATATCTAGATGCGATCGCAATATCATAGCTACCAGCTATCATAGTGTCATACATCTTTATTAATAGTTCTGGCGGTTGAGTGTTGTCGCAATCCATCGCAGCTAAAAAATCGCCTTCTTGAGAAATTTCTAAGAAAGTCGTGAAACCTGTTTTAATTGCTTGACCTAAACCAGCATTTTTGGGATGTTGAACTAATTTCAGTAATATACCCAGTGATTGAGATTCTTCTAAAGCAGTCTGAGCAGTTGCATCCCTGCTACCATCATCAACAAGAATCAGTTCTATCTCCATATTAGAGATTTGCTGCAATGTCTGAAATTTTTTGAACAAGGGGCGAATTGATTCTTGCTCGTTGTATGCAGGTAAAAGAATAAAAAGACTCATAAGTACCTCGTGTAATTTTTCAAATTAAATATCATTACGCAAATTTCAAGAATTCAGTAATGTTGATTTTTTAAGAAATTCATCGACCTGTCGCACAACTGCATTGTTGTTGACACTATCATTGACCAACTGTGAGGTATTGACGACGAAAAAATCATCGTTTTCAGTACTCACTTTTGGAACAAGGCTTGAATAATCTAAAACTTGTAGTGGCTGTACTTTAATAGCTCGATTAATGTGTGCCGCGACAATATCATCTGCTTTAAGTTCTGGGAACATTAAACGTATACCCTGGAAAAATACTTGGCGCAATTCATCGTCTGGCTGTTTTAACAGCGGGTCAGTGGAAAGTATATATTTTGGTAGGAATGTCATGTGATATCCTTCTGTCTCTTGCAAAGAAACTAAGTTGCTCATACCGATGACTCCGGTAAAAGGAATATTTCTATCGGCAATATTTACTACGTAATAAGGGACTAGAGCCTTGCGAGTAATAAGTACCATGCAGATTACACCCAGGTATTCTACTGTTTCATCAGTGTCTGAAACTTTCACCAATTCATTGGCAGCAACCTGTTGCAGAATATTAACTGGGCCAGTAAAAATGACTTTATCAAAATGTTCCTTTTTGCCCTGATATTCTACCCACATTCCACCCCCTGGATGAGGTGCAATATATTCTACTGCTACACCTGTATGGATATGTCCTCCAGCCGCGTAAATTAATTTTTCTATATGGTCAAAAACAGTTTTGTAACCACCTGAGACATAACCAAGCTGTTCTTTATTTAAAGAAGAATCCCGTGCTGAAAATAGTCGTTTGATATAAGCCCAGATAAAAACTGCTGAGATTCGCTTATAGTTCTCTCCTAATTTAGATAAAAGCAAGGGTTTCCAAAGTTTTTCGTATGTATTGTTCCCACCTAGTTTCAAGAGCCAATCTTCAACTAATATCTTCTCTAAACGCCTCCAGTTATTAAGCCGTGAACCATACAGGAGAGTAAAAGCTAATCTGATTTTACTTATAAGTCCAAATAAGGGAAAGCGTAAAAATTCTATGCTGTTACTGATAGAATAAAATTTTTTACTGTCGTAGAAGCCTGTTAAACTTCGATGCCAACGCAGTTTATCTCCAAGACCAATATCTCTGAGGAAATTTATTAAATGAGTATCAGAAGGGAGGATAACGTGATAAAAGCGATCCCAGGTAAACAACCCATAATCATGATAGGTGGTAAGACCACCAAGCTGCTTATTACTATCGAATACAGTTACTTTATGCCCTTGATGTGAAAGACGTTGGGCTAATACTAGCCCAGTTATACCCCCGCCAATGATGCCTATATTCATAAATTTAATTTAGATTTTTGTAGGGGAACTTTTGAAATTTATATTCAGAGAAGTTTAATATTAATTAATAGCCTTGATCTCTGTGCATTTAGCTATTAGTTTACAACAAGAACTACACCAGTTATGATAATGGAAATCCCTACCCACTGGCTAAATATAACTTGCTCTTTTAGAAGATAATGAGAAGCAATTGGTATAAGTGCATACATTAATCCTAAAACTGGAAATGCTTGACTCAGAGGAATTGTCTGCAATACATAAAGCCACAATATAGTCATAAATGTATAGCAGACAAACCAAATCCAAAAATAACGAGACAATAACAGATTTCGGATAGATGTGTTTGCTCCCTTCGTAGGGCTAGAAATGTAAAGTCCATACTTTAGTGATAGGTTAGCAGTTGTTCCGAATAAAACTACAAGCATTAAAACTAGCCAAGTAATTATGTTCATTTATCAATCCTTATTTTTATGGGATTTACTATAATTTTATGTAGATTTTTTTAATGGAATGACCACTAAGAGAACACCCAAAAAAATCGTGATTACTCCTCCTATACGAGTTAGTGTAATCACTTCATTAAAAAAGTAGTATGAACCAAAAAGTATCCCGACATAATTTAAACTAGTCAGTGGATAAGCAATACTCAATTTTACAGACCGCAGAGCCAATATCCAATTTACTACTCCCAAGCAATAAACAGTAATAGCTAATGCTAATTTTTGAATAAATACCCAATTAAATAATCCCTCATTTGTATTACTCATAGTATGCTTCATCAGCAATTGCCCAGAAATACTAAATAAAATACTGACAAATAAAATGATATAAGGAATTATTTTAAAGTTTGAAGTTTGCGACATAGATTTCATAGTACATTTGCCTTACTCGATATAGAATGTATCAACCAGACAGGAAACATCTCATCGTTTTGAACCTTTCTGATCTCGACCACACCTTCTGTGCAATTCGGCTTCCACTTCAATAAATAGACAACAAAATTAGGAAGGCTATGTTGAAGGTACTGTTATCAAAATGAGCATCGAAGCTAATGTCCAAGAGTTAGCAACTAAATACTATGCAGCTTGCAATATGGCTAGTGTATTATGGCAGTAGAGTACGCTCAATTGGTTTAATGCGTTATATTCCAAGACAAACCAGTCTTTTTTCTTGGTAATTGGCACAATTAATTTAGGCTTTGCCGAACTGTGAATTGCAGAAATCTTCTGTATCAGCCAGTTATGCTTCAATAATACCTTTAGTGCGATCGCAATATCTAGGTCATAGCCTATGCAGACATAGGCAAGGTTGAGGTCTTTGCCACAAATCTTCTCTTGAAAAAATTTACCAGTGTGTGTAGGTGTAGTCCCTCGTAGACACCGTTTATGCTGAAGTCGGATTCGACCCACATATTCAACAGATGGAGCGAAACGAATAATAATGGATTGCCAGAATTTTTGATTAATCCATTCATTAACTTTCATCAGTTGTATTGTATCCTGCTGTAGAAATCTTGTTGAAGACACTACTGAACCTCTCAGCCCATTAACTTATATATCAAAACAAAGCTGGATTGAAAATGCCCTTAATTTGCCCAGAAAAATTTATTGTTTTACTGATATACAATATAATTTCTCCAAGTTCACAGACATATCTGCAACCTCGGCTGTGAATTAAGCCGATTAATAAAAATTTGTACTTAAATTAGATGTCTATACGTACTCTTTTTGGACATGGGAATACAATAAGTAATAAGAGTCTGCTTGGTTGCAGAAATCAATAGATAAATCCGGTCACGGTAATGCGCTTTATAGGTTTCTAGGAAATATTACTGCATGTCCAAATGGAGCCTTTTAGACACTAACGGCTAATATAAACTAGTGTCGATTTATGAACTCAAACTTTATGTTGATTGCATCGGATTTGAGGTATTTTCACATTTCACATTCTTTATAGGTTGGGTTTGCTTGACTGTTTTTTATCACATGTAATTTTAACTAGAGGTTTACTTTAAATTTATTCTTACATGTAATCACCTACTAGAATACCACGAGAAAGGTCTGTTGCAAATTTATCGCTACACTTCATCAAAAATTCATTTTCCGAAAATATACTTAAACAAAAACTTCATAAAATCGAAACTTTCCTCTAGATGAATTTTTGTTTTGAGGATTTGTACATTTATGAAGAACTTTCTGGCTAACAAACTTGTAGAAGTTGCGATTTAGTATCAAACTCCATAGCAGTCCGCTTTGATCTTTCAACTTACTGCCGTGGGTAGGGAACAAGATACAGGGAAGAGTCTCTTCGAATTGTACGGAGTTTTTCAAAAATCAAATAGGAGTCCTATAAAAGTGTAAAGCTAAGAATTATTTAAATCAGAATTGCAACTTGAACAGCAGTGCAAAGAAAGAGAGAAATTAGTATATAATCACACTAAGTATACAAATAAGTACAAAAAATTATAGATGGCAACGGTAGTCTAAATCGTTTTCTATTTACCCACGAAAATCTTCAAATTCAGATACACAGAAGTTTGCAAGTAACTAAGGTACAAAATGCAGGACTCAAAATCAGATATTTAGAGTTTTTACCTTTTGCTTCAAAATCCGTAGCTTTGTACCTGCTTGACACAAGAAAATTTAGTTGAAAGATAATTCAGACATCAAGTAAGCAGAAAGAGCCTATTTCTGAATTTTTTCATCAAGCTTTATTTGAGAATAGGGTTCATAAGCTGAAGTAGAATCTCAAGCTTGCTATTATTAGGAAATATCCTAGTTGAAAAACGAGTTTAAAGCAGTCAATACCCTACTCACAGGGAAGAAGTTCCGATAAACAATAATTACCAAGTTCTATTTTTAAAGATATTACTGGGGTCGCTGACTTCTAATTATCCACCAGTTTAAAGTTTAGAAAAATTAGTTCGTGGTAGTTGGGATTATTTAATTTCTCTAGATTGCTTTCCTGTAGCTTCAATCTGTTTGGATTCATTTTCCTGCAAAAGCTTGTTGGTAATGATTAAGACAATGATTAACAATCCAAACTGAATCTGCCAGGGTGCTAATACTAAGGTTAAAATCAAGCTAATAGCTGCAAACACACCTGCAAGATATGCAATTTCATCAGTACTCTTTTTAAATAAGTAGCCAATAGCTAAAGCAGTACACAGTGGTATCAAGAAAAACAAAGGCATCTTCCTAACTTATGAACTAAAAGTTGTTGTGCGTATAAAACAAATTGAAATTGTTTTTGTAATTGTGGTTAATTTTACATCCAATAAGGTTTTAGCTACAACAGCCCATAGAAATAAATATTATAGAAAGTCAAGATTACGCAACGTTGGATCTTGTACCAATTGGAATATTGCGCTTCCTATGCTGGTGAGGTATTGCTAGACCTCAGATATCAAGCATTTTAGCTTTGAAAATCTACATAATCTGATTTAGAAGTGCTGTAATGATTCCGATAGGTGAAGCACCCAAAAGCTTGGCGAATAACTCCTTTCTCTGTGGTCGATGCTGTGCGTAGTAAGCTTTAAGAATAGGGGTATTAGATGCTACTTCTATAGGAAGAAGTACACAATCCCTTCCAGTGGCGCTCATTTTGCCGCTATCCCGACTCAGCATAGCTGCGCTATGCTATACAAACTCTCTTTTACCAATGCTTTACCCATGCGGATTGAAAGGGTTTAACACTTGCGTAGGTGGGTTTTGTCTATATTTACCAATTGCACTCTTGTGAGCAATCATCTGGTAAATTAGCTTAAAACTTTGGACTTGCGCCAGGATCAGGATCTAGCATATTACCTTTAGAAGTAGCATTTTCATTTTTTCATTTTAGACACCTAATGCTGAACATTCCTCAATTACTGGCAACTGAAATAAACCTCAAACCCCATCAGGTGCAAAATGCGCTGGAACTTTTGGCGGAGGGTGCAACAATTCCCTTTATTGCACGTTACCGCAAAGAGCGCACTGATGAGATGAATGAAGTGCAACTACGTGAACTGGCTGATCGATATACTTATTTAACAGAACTGGAAGAACGAAAATCGGTGATTTTAAGTGCGATCGCTGACCAAGGTAAACTTACAGATGAACTCAAAGCCAAAATCTCATCCTGCTTACAAAAAACCGAACTTGAGGATTTATACTTACCCTATCGACCAAAGCGGCGCACTCGCGCCACCATCGCCAGAGAAAAAGGACTCGAAGCACTGGCGGAATTCATCAAGTCACTAAATGTCAAAAATGCTGCTACAGCTTCCCTGGAAGAAGCAGCTGCTAAGTATATTTCTGAAACCAAGGGAGTAAAAACAGCAGAAGAAGCGCTCAAAGGTGCTGCTGATATTTTGGCGGAAGAAGTAGCTGAAAAAGCTGAATTACGCGCATATATCCGTGACTATCTTTTAGAAGAAGGAGTATTCATCTCCCGCATCAAAGATGATTATCCCGAAGGTACAACCAAATTTGAGATGTATCGTAACTATCAAATTAGGGTAAAAAATATTGCACCACACAATATGCTGGCGTTGTGTCGGGGTGAAACTGAAAAAGTATTAAGCTTTGAAATCGCTTTCGATGAGGATACGGTACTTTACTATCTTGAGTCTAAAGAAATTAAAACCAAAGTTCGGACAATTCGGGATTTTTATCAGGCGATGCTGAAGAATGCATTTAACCGTTTGATGAAAATCTCTCTAATGGGAGAGGTGATTTCTGAGAAGAAAATTTATGCAGATATAGAATCGATCAAGACATTTGAAACTAATCTGCGGGAGTTGCTGCTGTCTGCACCAGCAGGTATGAAACCAACGCTGGCGATAGACCCTGGATTTAGAACTGGATGTAAAGTTGCTGTCCTCGACCAAACGGGGAAATTTTTGGAATATCAAGCAGTATTTCCCCACCAAGCGGCTGAACAACGACTCAAAGCTGCACAAACTGTCAAAAATCTGATTGAAAAGTACAAAATTGAGTTAATCGCTATCGGTAACGGTACAGCCTCACGCGAGACAGAGGAATTTGTCACACAAGTATTACAAAATATAGAACGCAAACCAGTGAAGGTGATGGTGAATGAGTCTGGCGCATCTATATATTCTGCAAGTAAAGTAGCACTGGAAGAATTTCCCGATTTAGATATTACCGTGCGCGGTGCGATTAGCATCGGTCGCCGTTTACAAGACCCTTTGGCGGAACTAGTGAAAATTGATCCCAAATCCATTGGTGTGGGACAATATCAGCACGATGTCGATCAGAAGTTGTTGAAAAAGAAATTAGATGACACCGTGGAAAGCTGTGTTAACTACGTCGGTGTAGACTTAAACACCGCATCCAAAGAACTTCTCACTTCCGTCTCTGGGATTACGGCAACAGTTGCCAATAATATTGTCGCCTATCGTAACCAGAATGGAGCCTTTAAAAATCGCAGACAACTGTTGAAAGTTCCAAAGCTGGGGCCGAAAGCCTTTGAACAAGCGGCGGGTTTTCTGCGGATTCGCGGCGGTGAAAACCCATTGGATAATACAGCAGTGCATCCAGAGAGTTATTCTGTAGTAGAAGCGATCGCATCTGATCTAAATGTGCCATTAAATCAGGTGACACAAATTGCCGAAAAACTCAAAAAGACCAACCTGAAGAAATACGTTACCGATAGCGTCGGTGAACCCACACTACGCGACATTCTCAGCGAACTAGAAAAACCAGGTAGAGATCCTCGCGCTGAGTTTAAGTATGCCACCTTCAAAGAAGGAATTAAGGAAATCAGGGACTTAAAGGTGGGAATGGAACTAGAAGGAATGATTACAAATGTCGCTAACTTCGGCGCGTTTGTCGATATCGGCGTACATCAAGATGGCTTGGTGCATATATCTCAACTTGCTGATAGATTTGTAGACGATCCGAAAAAAGTTGTCAAAGTTGGACAAGTAGTCAAAGTGCAGGTGTTAGAAATCAATGAGAAACTGAAGCGGATTAGTTTGTCTATGAAAACAGTTAAGCAATAATTAGAAACAGCAGATGGCAGTTTATCAAGTTCGATTTATCAATCCTACACTTGGGTTAGATCGCACCATTCAAGTACCTGATGATCAATATATTCTAGATATGGCGGAAGATACTGGTATCCGCCTACCATCTGGGTGTAAACAAGGCGAATGTTCTGCTTGTATAGCCAAACTCATTAGCGGTGGAGTTGATCAAAGTGAGCAAAAATTTCTGCGTCCAAGTGAAATACAAGCTGGTTACGTCGTGACTTGTGTAACTTACCCCTTATCTAATTGCACTTTAGAAACCCATCAAGAACAAGTTTTATATAAATCAGCACTTTACTATCAGCCTGAGTCTGGAAAATCTGACTGATTTTTGCCCGATCACATTAAATTAATCTTAAATTCGTAGGGTGCGTTAAATTTGTTTAACGCACCCTTAAATATAAGGCATCACAGCACTTGTAAGTTTTGCAATTGGTCGAACAGAGTCAGGGAGCATAGTTTTGCGACTTTACAATGTATTGCATGTATATAATATATGTATAAGAATCGTATATTTTTCTAAATGATCGGCCTAACGATAGAAGGTAATTCTATCTTGCAAGAGAGGCTAAAACCTAGCACATAGTTGAAGATGAGATAAGAAGTTACAAAAAATCTCTAGTGATTAGGTAAGAAAAATGTTAACACCATTATTAACCGCCCTAGCTACAGCTTTGAGCCTGTTGATTGTTGATTTAGTTGTTCCAGGCGTTAATATTGCTAATTTTCCCGCAGCGATGATTGCCGCTTTAGCAATTGGTCTAATTAACGGTTCAGTTAAACCAGTTCTCTCTACTCTTTCTCTACCTCTTAACTTTCTATCATTTGGAGCATTTTCGCTCGTCGTCAACGGTTTGTGTTTCTGGTTAGCATCAGCATTCGTTCCAGGCTTCTCAGTTCGCGGAATTATTGGTTTCCTTCTTGGGCCAGTTATTCTAACTTTTGCTAACACCTTCATTAACAACTACTTTGTTGAAAGAAACCTTTTAACTGGCAGTGGTAATATTAAAAGCCAAGATCAATTACCCTCTAGATAAGTATCAATAGGAGTAGAAACATTAGTTATATCCTGTTTCTACTCCATATAAAATCTCCGAATTAAGATAACTCATGAGGTAGATTTTCTAATTCGGTATCTTCAAGAGAACGTAGTTAAACAAAATCACAAAGTTGTAAAATCATGAAATTAGTTCGTTATCTTCTAGGTTTGTTAGTGCCTCCTTTAGGCGTTTTCTTGACAGTTGGTGTTGGCCCGACTTTGTTTATTAACATTTTGCTCACAGTTCTAGGTTGGCTTCCCGGTAGTATTCATGCAATTTGGGTTATTGCCAAGCATGATGAACAGCTGAATAGAGAAGGAGGCATTTACTAATACGTAAGATTAATATTAGGGCTTCTAATTAAGTTAGTGCGTTAGGTGAAAAACCTAACGCACTAACTTTTATGTATGGAATCTGCTCATTTTGGTAGACGTATATTTCAAGATTATTTGCAAAAGAAAAACATTTCTGAAAAGTGCCTAATACCAAGTTGCAAAAGTTGGTATTATTTAGAATAAAGGTCGTTACTGGAATGACTTATTGAACAAATAATACGAACAAAGACAACTTGGTATAATGCATGCACCCCTACATTAAGATGGTGCGTTAAGCTTTCGCTTAACGCACCCTACTTAAGATTTATTGAGCTAAATCAACATCAAAGCAGACTATTTATGAATAGTCTCGCGCTCTTTATTAGCAGGCTCCTTATCTTTGAACAAGTCAGCTGCCGTTAAGAGTAACTCCCTTAATGTTTGTTTGATTTGGCGCTCTTTTCTTGCTAGAGATGTACCAGCTTCACCCAGTTTATCTTCAAGCTGCGATCGCTTTTGTTCTACCTGTACAGCCATAGATTCTGCTTGAGGACGAGCTTTATCGTACCAGTGTTTAGCCTCATCTAGATAATCTTGAACTTCCATATTACGTCCGCCATAGCGTGCAGCTAAGTTAGCTCGGACAATGGCTAGCTGCGCTTGCAGTTGCGCGTAACGTTTCTTTAACAATCCTACTTCTTCACTATCTTTAATAGCATTTACAGCAGAATCAATTGCAGTTTTGGTACTAGCTGGTTTTTCCTTACCAGTCTCTTCAATCTCTGCCAAAATTACATCAACCTCTTGCTGGAGTTGTTCTTCTTCACCATCCAGTTGAGCCTGTAGCCTCTTTATATCTGTCTGAGTTTGAGCAATGCTTTCGTGCCTTTTGCTATTAATCCCTTCTAGTGCTCCTTCAATGGAAGCTGTCACTTCATCTTTGAGTTCGCTACCTTTTTCTTGGAAGTTTTCAATTACAGCAGAAACGGCATCTTTAACAAGGTTACGAACTTCACTAGAACCTTGTTTAAACTCAGACGCAACTTGAGAAACTGCGGATTTCACAATTTCTCGAATCCGCTCAGTTCTTAATTGTCCAGTTTCTTTAGCTTGTTGCAGGTCTGCTTGAATTTGTTGTTTGATATTGTTAGGCATTTTCAACTCTTGGGATTTAACTAATTTGGATAAAATTTTCTAGACATGTTCTCATACACATATTATGGCGTAGCCTGATAAGGCTTGGCACTTCCTTTAGATAGAAAATAATAACCCTAAAGAGGTGATGTGTAGCATGTTGCCCATTTGTGAGATGATTAATATTTGTTGGTAGTAATTGAGATGAAAATATGTGGCAAGTAAATATTACTTGTTCAGGTGATGCCTGGAAGCTTTATGGTACTGAATTTAAAGCGATCGCAGAGAAATATCAAGGTGAATTAATTGGTTCCAAAAAAATGCCAGATGGTACGCGCATCATGTCCTATAAAATTGAGGATGTTAGTGATGCAGAAGCCTTTCAAGAAGATTGTGCAAATTTTGCTGGATTTACAACAGACTTTGAATCCCTTTAGTATTGCTTCTTACATTTATACCTGCAACTAGTATGTCAAAATCGGGAGAAGTTAATTGAAAAATTTACTCGCATTAGTATTAGTAACATTTTTGTTATTAATCAGTACTTTTACTTTGCCTGCTAGTGCAGTAGACACAGCTAACGGGGAACAAATATTTAGTGTTCATTGTGCTGGTTGTCATATCAACGGCAGCAACATAGTTAGGCGTGGTAAAAACCTCAAAAAGCAAGCGCTGAAAAAGTACGGGATGGATTCAATAGAGGCAGTTACATCTATAGTTACCAATGGTAAAAATAATATGTCAGCTTACAAAGAGCGCCTCAATGAACAGCAAATTAAAGATGTTGCTGCTTACGTTCTCGAACAAGCTGAAAAAGGTTGGCATTAGAAAGTTAGGAGTTAGGAGTTAGAGACGCGATTAATCGCGTCTGTATAGGAGTTAGAAGTTAGGAATTAATAATGATCAGCTATGATTTATATATCATTAAAATCTTAATTCTTTCGTTTTCAACGCCACTTGCGACAACTCTATTGACCAGAGTAACGCAGTGGTTACTCCTAACTCCTAAACTTGAAAATGAACTTACCCGCAGCTAGCCGTCTCCAATTCACTCCCGATTTAAACATCTGCCGCATATTAAATGGTATGTGGCAAGTTTCCGGCGCACACGGACAGATATATCCCAATGCCGCCATTGAGACTATGTTCAAGTATTTAGATGCAGGCTTTACCACTTGGGATTTAGCAGACCATTATGGGCCCGCAGAAGACTTTATTGGTGAGTTTCGCTGTCAACTAATTGATACTCGTGGGAAAGATGCTTTATCCAAGGTACAAGCATTTACAAAATGGGTGCCTCGTCCAGGCAAAATGACGAAGAAACTGGTCGAGGAAAATATTGATATTTCTCTGAGAAGAATGAATGTGGAATCGTTAGATTTGATGCAATTCCACTGGTGGGAATATCAGGATAAAAATTACCTGGATGCCCTCAAGTATATGGCAGAACTTCAGACTGAGGGTAAAATTAAGCATCTAGGTTTAACTAATTTTGACACGGAAAACTTGAAGATTATTACCGAAGCAGGTATCAAAATTGTTTCTAACCAAGTGCAATTTTCCCTTGTTGACCGCCGTCCTGAAGTTAATATGGTGGAGTTTTGTCAACAGCATGGCATAAAGCTTTTTACTTACGGTACATTGTGCGGCGGTTTGTTATCAGAAAACTATTTGGGTAAACCGGAACCACGAGGATTTGATTTATCCACTGCTAGTTTAAAAAAATATAAAAATATGATCGATGCTTGGGGTGGTTGGCAATTATTTCAAGAGTTGCTGGCTATTCTAAAGGAAATTGCTAATAAGCATGGGGTAAGCATCTCCAACGTAGCAGTGCATTACATTTTAGATCAGCCAACTGTGGGAGGTGTGATAGTTGGTGCCAGACTTGGTGTATCTGAACATATAGAAGATAACGCCAAAGTATTTAGTTTTAGTTTAGATGCTGACGATCGCGATCGCATCAATGCTGTATCTCGGCAGTCACGCGATTTGTACCAGCTTATCGGCGATTGTGGCGACGAATATCGCCGATAATTATCGCGAAAGGGATGATATCCGGTGAAGGTTACTGTGGAAACTACTGTTGCTAGACATGCCCCTAAACTTTACCAGATGCTTATATTGACGCTCAGGAAGTTTCCTTAGCAGCTAATGCTATTGTAGAAACATCAAAAAAACACGCCCCAACACAAAAAAGCCCCCGGTATTTCTACCAGGGGTGAAAAATATAATACCATTTCACTTTATGTTTGTCGGAGATGCCCCTGTTGGTGCCTCTACTTAGACGAGAGGCTTGAGTGCTTCTCAAATATTACACCAAAAAGTGATTAGGTATAAATATTAGCCAACATATCAGCTAACATTTGCCAAGAGCAATTCTCGTTTTTCTGATTTTTGTACTCTCACCTGAGAGTCATCATCAACATCGATAATTGCTGTGTCTCCATCTGTAATTTCACCAGACAGCATTGCTTCGGCCAGAGAATCTTCTAGGAGGCGCATAATTGCCCGGCGTAATGGTCTAGCACCATAGCTGGGGTTATAGCCTTCTTGTACCACACGTTCCTTGAAGCGATCGCTAACTTCTAGGATAATTCCCTTTTCCGTCAAGCGGCTAGCAACATCGCGGAGCATAATTTCAGCGATTTGCTTAACTTCATCCTTGGAAAGCTGGGTGAAGACGATAATCTCATCGAGACGGTTGAGGAACTCAGGACGGAAGTAAGCTTTCAATTCCTCATTTACTAAGGTGCGGATGCGGTTATAACTAGCATCGGCTTGAGTGTCGAAATCAAAGCCTAAGCCACTACCACCTTTTTCAATCACCTTGGAACCGATGTTGGAAGTCAAAATGATCAGCGTGTTCTTGAAGTCCACTTTCCGACCTTTGGCATCAGTAAGATGACCGTCATCCAAGAGTTGCAACAGCATATTGAATACATCGGGGTGAGCTTTTTCGATTTCGTCGAATAGCAGCACTGTGTAAGGTTTCCGTCGCACGGCTTCTGTAAGTTGTCCGCCTTCGTCGTATCCGACATAACCAGGAGGTGAACCAATTAACTTGGCGACCGTGTGGCTTTCCATGTATTCGGACATATCTAGGCGAATCATCGAGTCTTCCGCACCGAAGAAGTAGGCAGCTAGCGCCTTCGCCAATTCTGTTTTACCAACTCCAGTTGGGCCAGAGAAGATAAAGCTAGCAATAGGACGATTGGGATTTTTTAATCCAACGCGGGCGCGACGGATACCGCGAGATACAGCCGAGACTGCTTGCTCTTGACCGATGAGCCGTTGGTGTAGAGTGTCTTCTAGGTGCAGAAGCAACTCTGACTCAGATTCAGTTAGCTTGTTGACTGGTACGCCAGTCCAAGAGGCAACAATTTGGGCGATGTCTTCTTCATCAACTACAGTAGAGTTAACAGGTTGATCGCTTGGTGTAAAGGTTGCTTGCAGTTGTTCTGCAAGTTTTAACTCTTGGTCGCGCAGTTGTGTCGCTTTGTCAAAATCTTGGACTCTGACTGCTGCTTCTTTTTCTTTGGTAACGCCAGCGAGTTCACGCTTGAGTTCTTTATTAGGAGAACTCTGAGAGTTCCGCAGACGAACGCGAGAACCAGCTTCATCAATCAAGTCTATTGCCTTGTCGGGCAAGAAGCGATCGCTAATATAGCGGTCTGATAATTCTGCTGCTGCTACAAGTGCTGCATCCAAAATTGTGACTTTGTGGTGCTGTTCGTAAGCGCCGCGCAAGCCGTAAAGAATTTGTACGGTTTCTTCTACTGAGGGTTCCCCAACCATAATTGGTTGGAAACGACGCTCTAGGGCAGCATCGCGCTCAATGTGCTTCCGATACTCATCAAGGGTAGTTGCGCCGATGCACTGGAGTTCACCCCGTGCTAAGGCAGGTTTGAGGATGTTGGCTGCATCCAAACCACCTTCTGTACCACCAGCGCCAACCAAGGTGTGAATTTCGTCAATTACCAGAATGATATTGCCCACAGTGCGGACTTCTTCCACGACTTTTTTGATGCGTTCTTCAAAATCGCCACGGAAGCGAGTTCCAGCCACCAATGACCCCATATCGAGGCTGATGACTTGCTTGCCCTGTAAGGTTTCAGGAACATCTTGGTTGATAATCCGTTGAGCTAGACCTTCTGCGATCGCAGTTTTACCAACTCCTGGTTCGCCAATCAACACTGGGTTATTCTTAGTGCGGCGACCGAGAATTTGGATCGCACGCTCAATTTCCTTCTGGCGACCCACTACGGGGTCGAGTCTGCCTTCTTGTGCTAATTTGGTCAAATTCCTGCCAAACTCTTCCATCGTTAGCGGTTGGGTGCGCTTTTGACTACCACCACCAGCTAAAGCTGGGGCATTTTCACCCAAACGCCGAACTATGGCGCTGCGGACACTCTTGAAGTCTACCCCTAGATTTTGCAGGACTTTGGCGGCGACACCTTCACCAGCCTCGGTCAATCCTAAGAGTAAGTGTTCAGTGTTAATGTAATTCTGTCCCAGACTATGAGCTTCTTTAAAGGATTGCTCAAAGAGGCTTTTCACCTTGGGGGTAAAAGGAATTTCCGGTGGTACAAAGCCAGAACCTCTACCAATAATTTTTTCTACCTCGCGGCGTGCGTCTTTGAGGGTAACGCCTAATTCGGCCAGCACTTTAGCAGCAACCCCAGTTCCTTCTCCCATCAAACCCAGGAGAATTTGTTCAGTTCCTACGAAGTTGTGTCCCAGGCGACGTGCTTCCTCCTGAGCTAGCATAATTACTCTTATGGCTTCGGAAGTGAAGTGTTCAAACATAGCGGGTTCTTGCTCCCTTGCTGCTTGGACTTTGGGTGAGATAAAATTCACCCTCATCTAAAGTTTTTTGTATTTTCTTAAGGACTAATGTAACTTTATTTAAACTTAAGTGGCAGTGGTGAGAGCCGTAAGACCTCAGGTGTAGTTGCCGTCTAAGAGGAGTTAGGAGTGATGAGTTAGGAGTGATGAGTAAGTAATGAGTTATCAAGTTTACAATTATTTTGTCAGTACAAAAGATGATTTTCTTTTGCCTTTTCTGCTCCTCTGCTCTCAGCTAAACTTAAAAACTAAGACTTAGCACTCTTAACTCTTAACTCTTAACTTTTCATTCAGGACTGACGATGACTGAAGCAACGGCCGGCAAAGACCAACAACACCCTCTTTATAACCGCGATCGTCCTCTTATTGATATCTTACTCGCTCAAGAGGCGACAGACTATAACTTAGCAGAATTGGCTAGACTGCGAATGCGTTATCAAGGGTTTCCAGGGGCAAGAGACATCCAAAAAGACCTAGATAAAGTCTTGCAGCAGTGGGATTTGACTGAAGCGGAACTTTATGAGAAAACTCGCCAAATTCACAACCTGGGGGGTATTTACAAAAGTCGTGGGAAGAAAGACGAACAGGATTGGAATTAGACAAGCAGTAAAGTGCTTAGAGAATAAGGATTTTGGTCTTTACTAGGATATTCTCTGCTCATCAATTTAAAATTGGCAGACTACTAGTGATCTGTGAGATTCATTTTAATGAGCAAGAAAACGAACCGCATCCGCGCAACGTCTGGTAGAGAAGAACACAAAGTAAGATGGAAAACCTATACGGCAATTCAAGTTGCCAATATTCTACAACTCGTCAGTGTGAGTAGTTCACAGAGTCCAAATATTTTTTAAGAGGGCGAGTAAGATACACACCCCAGGAAAATAAATATTTTTTGTAAGTCGATGTGTAGTGCCTACAAGACCTTACACTGCCCATGATGCCGTAACAAATGGTCACACAGAACCAACGCCACCATAGCTTCAACCATTGGAACTGCACGCGGAAGTACACAAGGATCATGGCGTCCTTTCGCTGCTAATAGCGTTTCTTCGCCCTCACGAGTTACAGTCTTCTGCTCTTTTCTAATTGTTGCTGTCGGCTTAAATGCAACTCGCAAAATAATATTTTCTCCGTTGGAAATCCCCCCTTGAATACCACCAGAACGGTTTGTTAGTGTGCGGATTTCATCATTTTGATCAATATAAAATTCGTCGTTATGCTCAATTCCCGTTAGCAGCGTTCCCCCAAAACCGGAACCTATTTCAAAGCCTTTGCTAGCAGGGAGAGACATGACACCCTTAGCGATATCAGCTTCTAATTTATCAAATACTGGTTCGCCTAAACCTTTCGGCACATTTCGTGCCACACATTCTACTACACCGCCGATAGAATCACCTTGTCTACCTGTTTGCTCAATTAATTCAATCATGCGATCGCAACATTCAGTATCGGGACAGCGGACGATGTTGCTTTCCACTTGTTCTAAGGTGACAGTATTTGGATCAACTACACCTTCTAAGTCTTTGATGCGCTTAACGTAAGCGATAATTTCGACATTGGCGACTTGACGGAGAATTTTTTTAGCGATCGCACCTGCTGCTACTCTTCCGATTGTTTCACGGGCTGACGACCTACCCCCACCTTGCCAATTGCGAATGCCATATTTTGCATCATAAGTTGCATCCGCATGAGAAGGTCGATACTTCTGTGCCATCTCGTCATAATCTTGAGGACGAGTATCTTGATTACGTACCAAGATTGTTATAGGCGTTCCCAGCGTTTTGCCTTCAAATACCCCTGATAAAATCTCGCAGGTATCCGCTTCTTTGCGGGGGGTCGTAATTTTACTTTGTCCTGGACGCCTTCTATCTAGTTCTACTTGAATTTCTTCTGCCGAAATTTCTAGTTGTGGAGGACAACCATCAATCACAACCCCCACACCGCCGCCGTGAGACTCGCCAAAAGTACTAATGCGAAATAGATGACCAAAAATATTGCCCATGATTTTGAGGAAAAAGGTGAGGCTTATGTATTCTATCTAGAGTTCTTGCAAAAGTTGATTTTTACTCTTATTTTTGTAGAACTTTCCGCTATTTTTCTGAGTTTTTATCCAACTCCATAACAGTAAATATTTCATCCGTTGCTAATTTGCTAACTTAAATTAAAAGCGCCCTCCCAATTTGGGAGAGCGCTTTTTGATTTAGCTAAACTTGAGAATTAACCGTTGATAGCAGGAGCAGTCAGAGCGACAGGAGCAACATCACCAGCAGCCAAATCTAAGGGGAAGTTGTGAGCGTTACGCTCGTGCATTACTTCCATACCCAGGTTAGCCCGGTTGATTACATCAGCCCAAGTGCTGATAACGCGACCTTGAGAATCAATGATTGATTGGTTGAAGTTGAAACCGTTCAAGTTGAACGCCATTGTGCTTACACCCAAGGCGGTGAACCAGAT